>JACCYD010000656.1 GCA_013696695.1 Deltaproteobacteria bacterium
CCGGTCGACACCGTCAACGCGATCGTCCCGCAACTACTCAAGGACGGCAAGCTCACGCGCCCCGGCCTCGGCATCAACATCCTGTCGGATCAGATCGCGGCCTCGCAGCGGATCGAAGGCGTCGTCATTCTCGGCGTTGCACCGGGTGGTGCCGCCGACAAGGCCGGCATCGTCGGCGCGCAGCAGGCCCAGGGCGGGATGGCCCTCGGAGACATCATCGTCAAGCTCAACAAGGTCGAGATCAAACGCTCCAGCGATCTGTTCCGCGCCCTCGACACCCACAAGGTAGGCGAGGAAGTGGAGCTCGAGCTGCTCCGAGAGAGCACGCGGCGCACGGTCAAGGTAACATTGGAAGCCCTTCCCTGACCTCGCGTCGTCGTCGGGGACTCGTGAAAGAGAAGCCCGATGGCCCGCAGTAGTACCGCCGAGTCAGTTCCCGTTCCCGACGATCCGCCGCGCCCGTATCAGGACACGCTGTGGCGGCGCGCTCGATCGTTCGCAGCGTCGACGTTTTTCGAGGGGCTGTCGGCCGCCGGCCGGTTTCACCCGGCTGCCTCGCCAAAGCGTCATGGCGTCGAGGTCGAGCACGATCTGATCTACGGCGACGATGCGCGCTGGCACCAGCTCGACATCTACAAGCCGGTGCATCGGCCCGGGCCGTGGCCGGTGGTGTTCTACGTTCACGGCGGCGCCTTCCACCTGCTGTCGAAGGACACCCACTGGTTGATGGGTCTGGTGTTCGCGCGCTACGGCTACCTCGTCGTCAACATCAGCTATCGGCTCGCGCCGAAGCATCCATATCCCGCCGCGATCGAGGACACCTGCGCCGCATATCGCTGGCTCGCCTCGCGGATCGAAAAGCTCGGCGGCGATCCGACGCGCGTGGCCGTCGCGGGAGAATCTGCGGGCGGAAATTTGATCACGTCGTTGACGCTCGCGGCATGTCAGCGCCGGAGCGAGCCGTACGCGAAGGCAGTGTTCGACACCGGGCTCGTGCCACGCGCCGCGCTGCCGTTCTGCGCGATGCTCGAGGTCTCTCGACCCGAGAGATTTGCCGAGCGGCGGAAGCGGGGCGCCGAAGGGCGCGAGCGGGGCGCCGAAGGGCGCGATAAACGCCGCGACAAACGCCGGCTGCCGTTCTGGGTCGATGGAATGATCCGCGATGCTTCCGCGTCGTACCTACATGGCCATCCGTCTGCCCCGGGGCCGGCGACGGAGCTCGCCAACCCGCTACGCGTGTTCGAACAGCAGGGCGCCATGTTCGAGCGCAGCCTGCCTCCATTCTTCGCGGCGGTCGGCACCAGAGATCCGCTGCTCGACGACACGCGTCGCCTCGAAAAAGCGCTCGCCACCCTCAACGTGCCCTGCGAGGCGCGCTATTACCCCGGCGGCATTCATGCGTTTCACGCGATGGTCTGGGACCCAGCCGCTCGCCGTTGCTGGCGTGACGCGCTCGCGTTTTTGGACCGCGCGATGCGCACCTGATACACAGGTGAGCCCGTGACTCCGCCTCGTCGTCAGCTCGGCCTGGGCGTCACTGCCGCGATCGTCGTCGCCAACATGATCGGCGTTGGTGTGTTCACCAGCACCGGCTTCCAGGCGGCGGGCATGCACGATCCGATGACGATCCTGGTGTGCTGGATCGTCGGCGGCATCATCGCGCTGTGCGGCGCCGCCGTGTACGCCGAGCTCGGAACGTTGATGCCGCGCGCCGGCGGCGAATACGTCTACCTGCGCGAGGCCTATCACCCGGCCGTCGGCTTCATGAGCGGCTGGGTGTCACTCACCGCCGGCTTCTCGGCGCCGATCGCCGTCGCCGCGATCACGTTCGCCCGCTACATGGGCCGCGTGTTCCCCGATCTCGCCGGCAGCGAGCTGTGGGTGGAGCAGAGCATCGACCTCGGCGCCACGCACCTGTTCACGATCCGGCTCGGGCTGATGCACGCGATCGCGATGGGACTGATCGTCGCCGTCGCGATGCTGCACTCGTTCGATACCAAGATCGGCGGCTGGGTCCAGGCGCTGTTCACCGCGGTCAAGGTCGTGCTGATCGTCCTGTTCATCCTCGGCGGCATCTTCGTCGGCAACGGCAACCTCGATCACTTCGAGTCGCAAGCAGGCGGCCTGTCGAACATCGGCACGATGTCGTTCGCGTTCTCGTTGATGTACGTCAGCTTCGCGTACTCGGGGTGGAACGCCGCCGCGTACATCGCGAGCGACGTCCGCGATCCGAGCCGCACGCTGCCGCGTGCACTGCTGCTGGGCACCGGCATCGTGATGGTGCTCTACGTGCTCCTCAACTTCGTGTTCCTCTACGCGCTGCCGAGCGACGTCCTCGCAGGCAAGGGCAGCGAGAGCGGCCCGATCTACGAGGTCGGTCACGCCGCCGCAGCTGCACTGTTCGGCGAGAAGATCGGCCAGCTGGTGTCGTCGGTGATCTCGCTGGCCCTGATCTCGGCGGTCAGCGCGATGATCATGGCGGGTCCTCGCGTCTATGCGGCGATGGCCGCCGATCGCGCGCTGCCGAAGGCGCTCGCGAAGCACAACGATCGCGGCGTCCCGGTCAACGCGGTGGTCACGCAGGCCGTGCTCGCCTGCCTGTTCGTGATGGTCGGCGATCCCGACATCCTGATCCGCTTCGTCGGCTTCACGCTCGCCATCTTCGCTGCGCTCGCCGTGGTCGCTGTCTACGTGCTGCGCGCGCAGGGCAAGGTCGGCACCTACAAGACGTTCGGGTACCCGGTCACGCCGATCGTGTTCATCCTGTCGTCGATCTGGATCGCGATCGCACAGGTCAAGGAGCGTCCGTTCGAGAGTCTCGTGATCGGCCTCGTGCTCGGTACCGGCGGCGCCGTCTATTACCTGACCACACGCGGCAAGCAGCCGCTGCCGAACGAGAACGATCCGATCGACACCCCGGAGCCGGCGAAGCTGCCGCCCGCACGCGTGGTCAAAGACGACGACAAGTAGCGTATCGTCCGCGCATGCGCCTCGTTCTCTCCGTGCTCCTCGCCGGCTGCATCGCGCAGGCCCGCACCGCGATCGATCCTCCTGCGAGCGGCGGCGGCACGCTGACCTGCCGGCAGATCGTCGAGCAATGCGATACCCAGTGCTCGAATCCGATGTGCGTGCGCGCGTGCGGCAACCAGGGCACCGTGGATGGCGCCGCGCTGCACAACGCGGTCGTCGATTGCGCGCAGCGCAACAGCTGCGTCGATCAGGAGTGCATCGAGGCACAGTGCAACGCCGAGGCGCAGGCGTGCCGCGGGCCGGAGCCCGAAGGTGAGCCGGTGCCCAACAACGAGCCGCCCCCGCCGCTGGCGCCCGTCGTCCAGTAGAAATCGGCTCTTGTCGCGACCGACCGCGCAGTTCGGTGCGGTGTTAGAGCGGGCAGCGAAACTGGGTCGCGATCGACACCAGCTCGGCGTGCGTGTCGCGGCACTGCTGCTCGACATACGGCAGCGTCGCCGTCTCGGCGGATTGCGATGCGGCGACCAGTGCGTTCGCGGTCGCGACCGCGGCGTCCTTGATCTGCGGCAACGCGTTCGGACACCGCGAGAGCTTGGCGGCGATCTCCCCGAGCGCGAGACAGGCGCGGGCCCGGACGCCGATCTGCGGATCGGGATGCGGCGCACACCCGGTGTCGATCAACGAGCGCTCGAGCGTGGCCGCGCGCGCCTGACACCGCGCCGCGTCGGCGGGCTTCCAAGGGACCGCGGCGAGCTTCGGGAGATCTTCGAGCGGTGGCGTGGTGAGCTTGGTGCAGCGCGACTCGATCCGCGCCCAGGCGACCAATGAATTACACGCGGCGACGCCGGTCGTCGCACGCGACATCCGACCGCGCACCATGCAGCCGGAGTCGAGATCGACGGCAAGGTCGAGCGTGTCGGGCTTCGGGCGCGTCAGCGTGACAGCCACATCGCCCCGGCGACCTGACCAACCCTTGTCGTCGGAGACCAGCGAGAGCGACGGCATGCCCGGGCGCGTCAGCGTGAGATCGATCGAGGCGACGCCGTCGACGATCTCGAAGGCGACCGGCGCCGTATTCGCGCCGGCAACCGAGCAGCGCGACCAGGTCACCGTGCCGTGATAAGCGCCGACCCAATCGGCCCACGTGGTGGGCGCTGCCGGCCTGGCGATCGGCTTCGGACGCGGTGCAGGTGCCGCGATCGCGATGCTGGTCGCCAGTGCGTAGAGCGTCAGCGCGATCCGCATGCGCCAGGATGGCATGCGCTCTCGTCGGTCGCACGCTCACAATACGTCGAGCAGGAACCTCACGCCAACCGCATACATGTCGAGGTTCTCGACGTCGCGATTGCGGAGCTCGAAGTCGCCGCGCAAGAACACGTCGATCACGGAGGCGCGTGGCTTCTTGGTCGTCATGAAGTGCAGCACCACCTCGGGACCGAGGTAGATGCTGGTGTCTGGATCGGTGAACAACGTCGAGAACGAGGCCGCGATCGTCACCTTCGAGATGCCGATGCCGGCGCGCAACCTGACGCCCCAGACCTCCGAGTCGAGCAGGCGATTGCCCTCGAGCCCGAGCGTCAGCTTCGGCTTCTCCGTTCTTCGACCGCGGATGTTCTCCATGCCGAGGATCTCGTTGATGACGTCGTCCCAGATCTCGCGGGCGAGCTGATCGACATTGCCGGGCTGCGGATTCGCCGCGAGCAGCCGCTCCTTCGCGCGCTTGACCGCGATCTCCTTGATCAGCTCCATCGACGGCAGGATCGGGATCTTGAACATCTCGATCCCGAGCCCGAACGTGATCGCGACGTCGGTCTGCTCGGAATCCGGGAACCTGCCGCCGTAGACGCCGACCGTCGGGCCGATCGAGATCGCGCGTCGCGCACGCTTGAACGTGCCCTTCGCGATGCGCTCGACCATCGGCGCGTTGACCGCGAGCTGATCGATCAACGCACCCGGATCGAAGCGCGCCTGCACATCGAGGCGCACGGCGGGCGGCATCGGCTCGGCGGGAGGCGGCGGGCCATCAGGAGGTGGCGCGGGCGGCACGTCCGGCTGCGCGTACGCGATGGAAGAAGCAAGCACGAGCATCACGGTCACCAGCCGCGCACGGGGTCTCATCGCCCAGCAGGGTACTCGATTGCGGGCGAGGTCTATAGTCGTGGCATGAGGGCCGTCGTCACCAGTCTGGCGTTCGTCACGATGTTCCGCTGCGAGCTGTAAGCGAGGTGCGTCGCGGCCGTTGTGCGTTCGCGAAGGCATGCCCGAAAGGAATCGTTCAATGCTGAGAAAACTGGGATTGGCGGCCGCGCTCGGCGGTGCGCTGTTTGCGACGGACGCCCGCGACGCACACGCGTTCTGCGGGTTCTACATCAATGGCGCCGGTGGCGAGATGTTCAACAACGCGACACAGGTCGTGTTGATGCGCTCGGGAACTCGCACGGTACTGTCCATGCAGAACAACTATCAGGGGCCACCTCAGGACTTCGCGCTGGTGATTCCGGTGCCGGTCGTCCTCAAGGAGACCGACGTCAAGACGCTATCGAAGGACGTGTTCGCCAAGGTCGACGTGATGGGTGCGCCGCGCCTGGTCGAGTACTGGGAGCAGGATCCCTGTGCGCCACCGCACCCACCGTACGAGATGGCGCCGACGACCGCGATGGAGAGTGGCTCGGCCGGCGGCGATGCATCCCCGCAAGGCTACGGCGTCAAGATCGAGGCGCAGTTCGCGGTCGGTGAATACGATATCGTGATCCTGTCGGCGACCGAGTCGACCGGCCTCGATCGCTACCTGCGCGATCAGAAGTACAAGATTCCCGCCGGCGCCGAGCCACTGCTCCGACCTTACGTCGAGGGCGGCTCGAAGTTCTTCGTCGCGAAGGTCAACCCGAAGAAGGTGACGTTCGTGAACGGGATGGCGAACCTGTCGCCGCTTCGCTTTCACTACGACAGCGACGAGTTCTCGCTGCCGATCCGGCTCGGGCTCGCGAACGCCAAGGACAAGCAGGATCTGATCGTCTCGATCCTGTCGCCCGGCCAGCGCTACGAGATGGCGAACTACAAGAACGCCACGATCCCGACGAACCTCGACGTCAAGGACGAGGTACGCGATCGGTTCGGCGAGTTCTACGCGGCGCTATTCGATCGCACGGTGCAGCAGAATCCCGGCGCGGTGATCACCGAGTACGCGTGGGACGCGGGCACCTGCGATCCATGCCCGGGCCCGCAGCTCGACGGTGGTGACTTCGTCACGCTCGGTGCCGACGTGATGTCGAACGCCAACACCGGGTACGGAAGCTTCGTGTTGACGCGGCTCCACGCGAGGTACGGCAAGACCGACGCGCCGAACGATCTGGTGTTCAAGAAGGCCGGCCCGATCGTCGGCGGTCGCGAGCAGCACGATGCGAGCGGCAAGCTCGAGGAGCGCGCGCGCGTCGATCAAGACGGCGCGAACAACTTCCAGGGTCGCTACGCGATCCGCCACGCGTGGACCGGACCGGTCAAGTGCGAGAACCCGAAGCGCGGCATCTGGGGCGGCCCACCCGGCGGCGGCGAGCCGACGCAGAAGGTCGCCACCGACGTCGCGTTCGCACCGCGCGGCAAGGTCCAGCTCTCGAACCTGGTCGCGCAGGATGTGCCGGAGATCGGCGTCAAGGCAGGCGTCCCGTTGCCGGGTGGCGCCGGGTTCACCAACAAGCCGCAGGGTTGCGGCTGCCAGAGCGGCGGCGGGACCGACGTGGTGGTAGCCGGCCTGGCGTTTGCCGGCCTGATCCTGCTCGGCCGGCGGCGCCGCAAGTCGTGATTTCAGCCGGTTGAGCCGCGACCACGCTCGAAGCGGCGTAGGCTCGCGTAGATCATCGGTGCGCCGAGCACGTTGAACCTCAAAGGGCATGACGACAGAAAGAGTCAGATCATGAAGTTGGGGATCACGCTGGGCGCCACCATCCTGGCGCTCGCAATGGCGGCACCCGTCGCCGATGCGTTCTGCGGTTTCTACATCAACGGGTCCGAGCAGAAGATGTTCAACGACGCCACCAACGTGGTGTTGATGCGGCAAGGCACGCGCACCGTGCTCTCCATGCAGAACGACTTCCGCGGACCGCTCACCGACTTCGCGATGGTCGTGCCGGTACCGGTCGTGCTCAAGCAGGCCGACGTCAAGACGCTCGACAAGGGCGTGCTCGATCGCATCGACTCGCTCGGCTCGCCGCGCCTCGTCGAGTACTGGGAGCAGGATCCGTGTCCCGCGCCGTACGATGCCCGCGGCTACGGCAGGAGCGGGGTCGATAAGATGTCGCGTCCGTCGATGGCAGAGCCCAGCGCGGACATGTCGCGCCGCCGCGACTCGGTGAAGATCGAGGCGAAGTTCGAGGTCGGCGAGTACAAGATCTTGATCCTGTCGGCCACCGACTCGTCGGGGCTCGAGCGCTGGCTCACCGGTAACGGCTACAAGATTCCTCCGGGCGCCGAGCCACTGCTCCGGCCGTACGTCGAGAGCGGATCGAAGTTCTTCGTCGCGAAGGTCGATCCCAAGAAGGTCAAGATGGATGGCAATCGCGCGGCACTGTCGCCGCTGCGGTTCCACTACGACAGCGAGGAGTTCTCGCTGCCGATCCGTCTCGGCATGGCGAACGCCGACGGCAAGCAGGACTTGATCGTCAACATCTTGTCCGACAAGCGCTTCGAGCTTGCGAACTACAAGAACGTCGTCATCCCGACGAACTTCGACGTCAAGAACGAGGTGCGCTCGCGGTTCGCCGAGTTCTACGCCGCGCTGTTCGACAAGACGATCGAGGCGAATCCGGGCGCGGTGGTCACCGAATACGCGTGGACCACGAACCCGAGCCTCAAGTGCGATCCGTGCCCGCCGCAGGTGCCGGCCGATGCCGATGCGATGACGCTCGGCGGTGACGTGATCGGCGGCCGCATCGCCCAGGGCCACTACGTGTTGACCCGCTTGCACGCGCGCTACGGCAAGCAGGACATGAAGGACGACCTCCGCTTCAAGGAAGCGAAGGCGATCACGGGCGGCCGCGAGCACTGGGGCAAGCAGGGCCTCGAGTACGGCGCGCAGCCTTCGACGGAGAACTACTTCCAGGCGCGGTACGCGATCCGCCACTGGTGGACCGGCGCGATCAAGTGCCAGAACCCGCAGCGCGGCGTGTGGGGCGGTCCGCCCGATGGTCGCAGCAGCACGATCGCCGCACACAAGGTGGCGTTCGCGCCGCGCGGCAAGATGCAGCTCGCATCGGTGATCAAGCGCGACCTGTGGGAGATCGGATATCGCCGCACGCCACCGACGCCGGATCCGGTGAAGGGCAACTTCTCGCAGCCACCGGGTAGCCGCAAGGTGCAGGACTTCGGCCTCGGCGTGCTCGGTGGGGCGCTCGGCATCTTCCTCGGTCGCATGTTGCGCTCGCGAAGGAAGAAGTAGTCGTGCGCTTCGCGA
>JACCYD010000667.1 GCA_013696695.1 Deltaproteobacteria bacterium
GCGTATGGGCACGTTGCGCCGTCAGGCCCAGAAGGCCGAGCGCTACCGCAAGTACAAGTCCGAGATGAAGGATATCGAGCTGTGGAAAGCGTCGCATCGCTGGCTCGAGCTCGCCGGCGAGTCTTCGCTGGTCAATGGCCGGCTCGGCGAGGTCCGCACGGAGCTCGATACCGTTCGCACCGACTGGGCGATCAAGGATGCCACCGTCGTCACCGAGCGCGCCGAGCTCGTCGTCGAGGAGCGGCGGCTGGTCGGCGTGCAGGAAAAGGTCTACGAGCTCGATAACAAGATCCGGCTGGGCGACAGCAAGATCGGGTTCGAGCTGCGCGAGGCGGACGATCTCGATGTCCGGGTCGCGGGTGCGCGCACCGAGATCGACGAGGTCATCGGGCAACGCGAGCGCGGCGCGATCGAGCTCGCCACGCGCCGCACGGAGCTCGAGGCACTCGAGGCAGATGTCGAGCGAGAGACCGGCGAGGTGCGCGCGCGTGAAGCCGCGGCCGGTGAGGCTCGGCAGATGCTCGCGAACGGCGAAGGCCGGCTCGAGGAGACACGCAGCGGCCTGGCCGATCGCAAGACGCAGATCGCCACCGCGCAGGCGCAGCTCGAAGCGCTCGCGCATCGCCGCGGCGAGACGTCCGGTCGGCTCGATCGCGTCACGTCTGAGACCGAGCTGCACGCGAAGGGCACCAAGGAGCTCGAGCGCGAGATGCGTCGGGTCGATGGCGCGCTCGCGGAGCTCCGCCAGACGCGGCTCGATCTCGGCACGCAAGGCGAAGGCTTCGCCACGCGTCGCGAGAATCTGGCGGTCGAGGTCGCTCGCGGCGAGGCCGAAGTCGAGACGCTGCGCACCGAGCTGCACCGCCGCCGCTCGCGGTTGGTCTCGCTCGAGGAGATCCAGGAGCGCTACGAAGGGTTCGCTCGTGGCACGCGCGCCGTGATGCAGGGCGCCGAGGCGTTCACCGATCGCGTCGCCGCTCGTGGCGAGCCCATCCAAGGCGTGGTCGCCGATGTCGTACGTGCGCCCGAGCTGTTCGAGGTCGCGGTCGAAGCCGCCCTCGGCGATCGACTGGGCGGCGTGCTGGTTGCCGATGCGTCGGTTGGCGTGGCGGCGATCGGCTATCTCAAGCAACAAAACGGCGGTCGCAGTGCATTCGTCCCGATGACGACGCGCGACGTTTTAGACGTCTTCGCAGACGATTCTGGCGTGCCCGAGCCGGTTGGTGACGACAAGCTCGGCGAGGCGCGCTTCCAGAGCGCCGCGATGCGCAGCCTCGGCGTTGCTCACTCCTCTCCAACATTCGAGGGCGAAGGCAATCCGGGTCGCGGCGATCTATCGGAGCCGCACGTATCGCCCTACGGCGAGACGATCGCGGTACGCGGCACGCACACCGACGTGGCTGGTCCAGACATGGGCCTCGTCGTCGCGGCGGCCGAGTTGCGTGCACGCGCGCTGGTGGCGGCGATGCAGGCCGATGCGGAGCTCGCGCGGAGCGGCGCGGCGTTGCGCGCACGGTCGCTGTTCACGGATGCCGCGTTCGCGTCCGGCGACGCGCAGGTGTGGCCGCTGTCGGCCGAGGCGCTGACCGCGCTGTCGAGCGAGGCGCTGTCGAGCGACGCGTCGACGGAGACGCTCGAGATCGACGCGCTGTGGACGAGCTCGTTCGATCAACTGCACGGCGATCAGCCGGATCCGGCCTTCGCGATCGAGGCCGATGCGACCACGCGCGATGCGCGCGTGGTGCTCTGGCACGCGGAGGCGCGTGGCACGTCCGCGTTGCTCGCGGCGATGCTGGCCGATGGGCAGCTGGCATCGATCGGTGCCGCGCTGCGGGCGCGGTCGCTCGCGGCCGAGGTGCTGCTGGCCGATCCGTGGTTTGCCGGCCTCGAGGCCGATGGCGAGCTGCAATTCTCGGGTGCCGCACTGCGTGCGCGTTCGTTGCTTGCCGATGCCGTGTCGGCGGATCCATTGCTCGCCGGGCTGCTTGCGGATGCCGAGCTGCAGGCGCGGGGCGCATCGCTGCGTGC
>JACCYD010000687.1 GCA_013696695.1 Deltaproteobacteria bacterium
GAGCTCGTTCTGGATCAGGAGCGTCTTCTCGGCCATCTCCACCCCTCCCGTGCTCGTCATCCTGGCCCTCGCTCGACATCCCGGTGACGCACCAGGATGTCCCACTCGCCGCCGAGCCGCTTGCGCAGCTCCTCGACGATCGTCACGGAGCGATGCTGTCCCCCGGTGCAGCCGATCGCGATCGTGACGTACAGCTTTCCTTCCTTCTGGAAGTGCGGAAGTGTGAATCGCAACAGTCCTTCGACCTGCCGCGTCAGCTCGAGGCCGTCGGCGCCGAGCACGTACTTCGCGACCTCGGGATCCCGGCCGTCGAGGTGCGTCAGCGTCGGCTCGAAATACGGATTGGGCAAGAACCGGCAGTCGAACACCAGGTTGAACTCGAGCGGCAAGCCGTGCTTGAAGCCGAACGACACGATCGTCACGGCGAGCTTCCCGGTGCCGCCGTAGCGATCCTGGATGATCGCCTTGAGCTGATGCATGTTGAGGTTCGAGGTGTCGACGATGGCTGCGCCGCTGCGCATCTCGTTCAGCAACTCGCGATCGCGCCGGATGCCCTCGGATAGATCGTCGCCCGACAACGGATGCCGGCGGCGGGTCTCGTTGAACCGGCGCAGCAACACCTCGTCCTTGGCATCGAGGTACATCACCTCGAGACGGTGACCGGAGCCACGCAGCTTGCCGAGCGCGCTCTGCCACACCGTCAGGTTCTTGCGCTGCCGGGAATCGATCGCGATCGCGATCTTGTCGCGATCGCCTTCGTGCGCGAGGTGATCGACCATCTGTGACACCAGCGGCACCGGGATGTTGTCGACGCAGAAGAACTCGATGTCCTCGAGCGCCCGCAGCGCGGTGCTCTTTCCCGCGCCGGACAAGCCGGTGACGATGACGATCTGCACCTACTTCGACTCCGCGGCGCTACGATCCTCGATCGTCGCCTTCTTCATCGCGCGGTCCAGACTCTCGCGGAACGTGCGCGCCGAGTGCGTGCCCTGAATCTTGAGCAGCTGATTGCGCGCCGCGACCTCGACCAGCGTCGCGAGGTTCCTGCCCGGTCGCACCGGCAGGCGCAACGCCGAGACCTCGACGCCGAGGATGTCATCGTGGCGATCGTCGAAGCCGAGCCGATCGTATTCCTCGCTCTCGAGCCACTCGCGCAGCTCGATCACGAGCTCGATCCGCTTGGTCTCGCGCACCGCGGCGATGCCGAACAGATCCTTGACGTTGATGATGCCGAGCCCGCGGATCTCCATGTGGTGCCCGAGGACGCTGGCCGCGCGGCCGACCACATGGGTGCCGCGGCGCTGGATCTGGATGATGTCGTCGGCGACCAGGCGATGACCGCGCACCACGAGATCGAGCGCGGTCTCGCTCTTGCCGATGCCGCTCTTGCCGGTGACCAGCACGCCGACGCCGATCACGTCGACCAGCACGCCGTGGACCTCGGTGGCCGGCGCCATCCGATCGTTCATCCACGACGTCACCAGCGCGATGAAGTCCGCGGTGGTCAGCTGCGAGAGAAGCAGCGGCACACCCCGCGATTCGCATTGCTCGACGAGCTCGCGCGGTGACTCGAGGCCGCGGCACACCACGACGCACGCCGGATCGCTCTTCATCAGCGTCGCGATACCCGTGGTGCGCGCTGCCTCGTGATCGATCAGGTACTCGATCTCGGTGCCGCCGATCACGAGTACGCGACCGTCGTGGAGTTGCTCGGGCCAGCCGGTCAGCGCAAGCCCGGGCTTCTGGATCCGCGGGACGGTGACCTTGCGGATGAGCCCCGCTGTCCCCGCGATCGCCGTCACCTTCAGCTCACCACGTTCCAGCAGCTCACCCACCGTGATGGCGGTCATCAGTACTTGGCGTCCTCGTCCGCGATGACCTGATACATCGTGTCGGTATCGGGCGCAGCGAGCAGTCGCCGCCGGAACTCCGGGTCCTTGAACACCCGGCTGATCCGCGCGAGCGCCTTGAGGTGCGCGCCGGTCGATGACTCGGGTGCTACGAGGACGAAGAACAGATACGTCGGGTGACCATCCATCGAGTCGAACTCGACGCCGCCCGGAGCGCGCCCGAGACACGCGACGATCTCGCCGACGGCCGAGAGCTTGCCGTGCGGGATGGCGACGCCTTCACCGATGGCGGTCGACGCCAGCGCCTCGCGTTCGATCAACACCTTGGCCAAGGTGGCGCGATCGATCCTCGTGTGGTGCGCAGCCATGTAGGCCGCGAGCTCCTCGAGGAGGCCCTTCTTGTCGGTCGCCACGAGCGCGGGAACGACCATGTCGCGCTTGATGAGATCGACGATCTTCATAACGGCAACCGCCGCTCAAGCTACCACTTTTCGGGCGCCGACAAGTCTCACGACGCCGCGGGTGGGGGCGTTTCGATGAGGCCGTACGCGCCGTCCTCGCGCTTATAGACCACCGCGATCCGGTTATCGGTGTCGTGGCGGAACACCAGAAACGGCTCGTGGAGCAGATTGAGCTGCACGATCGCGTCTGAAACCGACATCGGCTGAGCGTGGAACTTCTCGGTCTTGACCACCTGGAACTCGGGCTGCCGCATCGGCTGCGAGTCGCTGGTCGGGATCGAGGACTTGCCGTTGTCGTTCGCCTCGTCGAGGCCGTGGAACGCCTCCGAGACGATCGAGTGGTTCCAGGGCATTGCCTGCACGTGGTGCGGACGCGCCTTCATGCCCTCGAGCTTGCCCTTGTACTTGCGCACCTGGCGCTCGATCTTCGCGATGCACAGGTCGATCGAGCTGTACATGTTCTCCGTGATCTCGTGGCCGGCGACGGAGAGACCGTTGTGGAGCTGGAAGGTGACGTCGATGCGGTGATTGTGGCGCTCGGTAGATAGGACGACGTGGCAGCTAATGGGATCCGGCAGGTACTTCCGGACTCGTTCCATTCTCTCTTTCGCGTACGACTTCAGAGCCTCGGTCGGTTCCATGTGTCGGAACGTCACCGCGAATTGCATCGAATGCCTCCCTAAGGGTTGGATCGATCCTATCCCCCTTTGACGTCACTTGGCACCGGATGATCGCGATCATCGCCTGGGCGGCGGGCGCGCCTCGCGACCTACGACCGGGCTCCCGGCGGCCGCGGCTCTCAGAACACTTGCTTGCGCTTGCTCGAGCTCAGGATGCCGAGCTGCTCGCGATACTTCGCGACGGTGCGGCGCGCGATGTCGATGCCGGTCTTCTTGAGCAGCTCGACGATCTTCTGGTCCGAGTGGGGGCGCTTTGCATCCTCGGCGCCGACCAGCTCCTTGATCTTCGACTTCACGGCCTGGCTCGCCAGGTCCTCGCCGTTGGTGCGCGAGATGCCGCTGTTGAAGAAGAACTTGAGCTCGAAAATCCCCTGGGGAGTGTGGACGTACTTCGACGTCGTCACGCGCGAGACCGTGGACTCGTGCATGCCGATGTCCTCGGCGACGTCGCGAAGGATCAGCGGCTTGAGGTGCGCGATGCCCTTGTCGAAGAACTCGCGCTGGAACTTCAAGATCGACTCGGCGACCTTGATGATCGTGCGCTGGCGCTGCTGGATCGAACGGATCAACCACTGCGCGGAGCGCAGCTTGTCCTGGACGTAGTCCTTCGATGCGGCGCTGTTGCCCATCGCGTTCTTGTAGAAACCGCTGATCTTGAGCTTCGGCAGACCGTCGTCGTTCGGTACGACGAAGTACTTGTCGCCGACCTTGTGGATGTAGACGTCTGGCGTGACGTAGTGCGGATCGTCGGAGCTGTACTGCCGACCCGGGCGCGGGTCGAACTCCATGATGACCTTGGCAGCCTCGTAGATCTCCTCGAGCGGCTGCTTCAGATCGCGCGCGATCGCCTGGTAGTTCTTCTTCTCGAGATTGCCGAGGTGGCTCCGGATCATCTTCACGCACAGGTCATCGTCCTGACCTGCGGCGACGCACTGGATCAACATGCACTCGGCGAGCGAGCGGGCACCGACTCCCAGCGGGTCGAAGCTCTGGATCTTCTCGAGCACGATCTCGCACATCACCGGATCGACGCCGA
>JACCYD010000703.1 GCA_013696695.1 Deltaproteobacteria bacterium
GCCGGGACCGGCGAGGACGAACGGCACGCGAAGCTGCGCGTTGTAGAGGTCGGTGGAGTGGAATGGCTGGCCGTGGTCGCCGAGCGCCTCGCCGTGATCGGCGGTCACGATCACGATCGGCGCGCGCTCCGGCGGACGATTCCCAAATGGTTCGAGGATCTGCGCGAGGATCGCGTCGGCCTGCGCGAGCGAGCGATCGTAGAGCTGGTCACGCGATTCTTTCGTCGTCGGTGAATTGCCGCCGTGCGTCCAGTTGTGCGGCTCGAGGATGTGCGCCCACACGAACAGCGGCTTGCGCGGCCCCTGCCCCGCCTCGCGACCCTGGAGCCAGCGACGCGCGAGCACGCCGAGTTGCTTGCCATCGTGCTCGATCACGAGATGCTCGATACCGCGCTGCAGGCCGGTGTGGGCCTCGGATCCCCAGAAGCCTGCGCAGCACATGAAGCCCGCGGTCTCGTAGCCGCCGGCGGCGAGGCGCTCGGCGAGCAGCACGAATCGTGGGTCGACGCGCAGGGCCCAGCCGACGACGCGGCCGCGGATCCGATTCGGCGCGTACCCGATCACCATCGAGGGGATCGAGCGCCGGGTGACATTGCTCGGCGCGAACGCCCACTCGAACACCGCACCGCGTTCGCCGAGGCCGCCGAGCACGGGCATCGCCGCGCCACCTCCATACGGAGGCGTGTGATCGGCGCGCATGGTGTCGATCGTGACGAGCACGATGTCGGGATGCTCGGCGCCGGCGCGATCGACGGGCCGGAACTCTGCGAGCGAGATGTCGGCACGGATCTCGTCGATGTCGTAGATCGCGTCGACCGCGGCGCCGGCGAGCGGGCGATCGCCCCAGATCTCGATCGCGAGGCTGGGGCGGGTGACGCGCGCGACGAGCGCGAACCCGATCGCACCGACGGCGAGCGCGCCTGCCGCGATGCCGACGAGCAGGCGTCGCGGGACACGCGCGTACCCGACCTGGGCGATGGCGGTCACCGCGATCGCGAGCAAAGGTGCGTACACGATCGAGGTGTCGAACGGGCCGAGCCGCGGCTTGACGAAGCCGAACCAGACGACGGCAGCTGCGAGCACGATGGCCACCGCGGCCGCGATCACCACGCTACGCGGGCGAAGCAGCGTGCCGCGATCGTTGCGGCGCCAGCGGCGATCGAGTGAGCGGGCCGCGCTGGCGAAGACGTCGACCAGCGGCCGCGATGCCGCGAACACGATGGCTGCCGCGACGACCGCGATCACGGGCTCGATGAACCCGACCAGCATCGGCTGGAAATCGCTGCTCTCGGCGATCATCCACGTGCCGCGATAGACGATCACGGCCACCACCGCACACCCCAGCACGAGCATCACCAGCCAACCGACGAGGCGAGGGGCGCCGCCTTCCTCCTCGACCAGGCGCTCGACCAGCGCTCGAGGTCGCCACGCCCGCACGAGGCCACGGACCACGAGCCCTCCGACGAACAGGATCGGGAGTGCGAGGATCGCGAAGAACCCGATCGAGGCGGTCAGCGCCGCGAGCTCCGGTGTCGCGCCCTCGACGACACCGGCGACAAGCGTTCCCACGCATGCGGCCACCGCTGACGGCGCCACCCAGCGCACGACGGAGCGAAAGCGTGACGACCTCGGCAGGTTTCGAGCGTACCAGGGAGTGATACGGTGTGTTGGAGCATCCAAGCAGCATGTCCCGGCCACACGTCGTGATCATTGGAGGTGGGTTCGGCGGCCTCGCCGCGGCCCGGGGGTTGGCCAAGGCCGAGGTGACGATCACGCTCATCGATCGTCGCAACCACCACCTGTTCCAGCCGCTGCTCTACCAGGTGGCGACGGCCGCTCTCAACGCGAGCGACATCGCCTACCCGATCCGGGCCGTGCTCGCGAATCAGAAGAACGCGCGTGTCTTACTGGCGACCGCGAAGTCGATCGACGTCGCCGCCAAGCGCGTCGAGCTCGACGACGGCATGCTCGAGTACGACTACCTCGTGCTCGCCACCGGCGCGACGCACTCCTACTTCGGTAACAACTGGGACCAGGTCGCGCCCGGCCTCAAGACGGTCGAGGACGCGCTCGAGATCCGGCGCCGCATCTTCATCGCGTACGAAGCCGCCGAGCGCGAATCCGATGGTGCCGCGCAGCGCGAGTGGCTGACGTTCGTCGTCGTCGGTGGCGGTCCCACGGGTGTCGAGCTCGCCGGCGCGCTCGGCGAGATCGGCCTCCACACGCTGGCCCACGACTTCCGATCGATCGATCCGACGCAGGTCCAGGTGATGCTGTTCGAGGGTGGCGACCGCGTGCTCGCCGCATACCCGGAAAAGCTGTCGGCCGCCGCGAAGCGTTCGCTCGAGAAGCGCCACGTCGAGGTGCGGGTCAACTCGCGCGTCACCGCGATCGATGATCGCGGCGTGACGTTCACGCGCGATGGCAGGGAACAGCGGCTCGGCGCACGCACGGTGCTGTGGGCCGCAGGCGTGCAGGCATCGCCGCTCGGCAAGAGCCTCGGGGTGCCGCTCGATCGCGCGGGTCGCGTCGAGGTCGGGGCCGAGCTGTCGATTCCCGGCCGTCCCGAGGTGTTCGTCGTCGGTGACCTCGCGAAGATGCTCAACAAGGACGGCTCGCAGGTCCCAGGCGTCGCGCAGGGCGCGCTGCAGGGCGGAAAGCACGTCGCGAAGCTGATCGCCGCCGAGGTCGAGGATCGCATCGACGGGAATCCCGTGGATCCGGTCGCGCTGCGCAAGCCGTTCAAGTACTGGGACAAGGGCAACATGGCCACGATCGGCCGGGCCTCCGCCGTGGTCGCCACCAAGCGGGTCGCGATCCATGGCCTCGTTGCCTGGCTCGCGTGGTGGGCCGTTCACATCCTGTTCCTCGTCGGCTTCAAGAATCGGATCAGCGTGATGTTCAACTGGGCGTGGTCGTGGCTCAGCTTCAAGCGCGGCGCGCGGCTGATCACCGGCGAGGTGCGCTCGCTGCCCGCGGTGCGATCGATCGGGCCGCACGGCGAGCCGGCGGTGCACCACGGCGCGTCGACGGTCTCGCTCGGGGTGCCGAGCGTTCCGCCCGCATCACCATCCACTTCACCGAGCCCTAACGAGAAGGTGGCTTGAGGCAGTAGTTGCTGCTCTTCATGAAGAAGACGGGTGGTTCAGGCTTTCATCGCGAGCAGGAGCTCGAGCGCGTCGTCCAGTTCGGGCCGCGCGGCCGCCTTCCACTGGGTGGGCGAGCCAGCCCGCACGTAGTGCGGGTTCAGCCGCGTGAGCGTGGCGTTGATGAACAGCCTCTCGTGCGACACGACGCCTTCACGTACCGCTTCGCGCGGTAACAGATCGCGGTGGTACTGGCAGATGCCCGACAGCGCCGGCTGTCTGTGAAACGCCTGTTCGAGGCGCCACTCGTAATCGACAAGCTTCGAAAAATCCTTCTCGGCCCGAGCTCCCAGGTCATGTCGCCGGTCGCGAACAGCCCGACGTAACCATCCGCCAACGCCTCATCGACGGCGGCCTCGAGCATGTCGATCATCCGATCGATGACGAACCGTCCATCGATGAGGTGGTCGTTGTCAGAAGCAAGCACGAGCGCCCCCCGCGTCAGCTCGTGCTCGACATCCGTGCCTGCC
>JACCYD010000739.1 GCA_013696695.1 Deltaproteobacteria bacterium
CCAGAGGGGTATGACGACGAAGTCACTCGCGCGACATGGGCTATCGGTTATCCTCGTAGAACGTGCGGTTCCTCGTCGTGCTTCTCGGTCTTCTAGCCCTGGCAACGCCCGTGCTCGCGAAGCCGAAGGTCGCCGTCGCGCCCTTCAAGGGCGACAAGAACAACAAGGTCTCCGACGCGATCGCGGAGGCCCTCGCCGGCTCGGCCAAGGTCACCGACCCGAAGGCCACCGGGAAAGCGATCGACAAGCTGGACCTCGGCAAGGACCTCGACGTCGGCGAGGCGAAGAAGCTCCACAAGAAGCTCGAGGTCGACGCCGTCGTTCAGGGCAAGCTCGAGAAGGACGGCAAGACCCAGACGCTCAAGATTTCGATCTTTCTCAAGGGGAAAGACGAGGCCGTGCGGTTCACCGTCCAGTTCACCAAGGTCAACGACAAGTTCCGCGAGGACGTCTCCGGCATCATCGTCAAGAAGCTCGACACCGGCGACGTCGACGACACCAAGAAGCGCCGGCTCAGCGACAACGCCGACGACGACAACAAGAAGAAGAAGCGCAACCCCGACGACGACAACGACGACAAGAAGAAGAACGGCGACGGTGACGACGACAAGAAAAACAAGCGCGTCGCCGACGGGGATGACGACGGCGAGACCAAGGTCCGGAAGAAGAAAAAGAAGAAGCGCGCAGCGGACGACGAGGTGGCCGGTCCGCGCAAGGTCGCGGCACGCGTCGACGTCGGTGCGTTCGGCGGGGTTCGCAGACTGACCTACTCGAGCTCGATGACGGGGCCCCGCCCGGTCGGCACCCGCACGCTCGCCGCTCATGTCGAGGGCGAGATCTATCCGTTCGCATTCAACAACCAGAAGGGTGGCGCGGCGGGCCTCGGGTTCGCGGGCGAATTCGAGAAGACGGTCGGGCTCTCGATCACGATCCCGGGCACCACGACCGCCGTGCCGATCGATCAAGGTCACTTCTCGATCGGCGCGCGCTATCGGATCTCGGTTGGCGACAAGACCGCGGTCGTGATCGGCACCGATTTCTCGAAGCGCCGTTACATCGCGGATCGCTCGGGGCTCGGCGCGCCCACCGAGCTCGACGCGCCGGATGTCGACTACACCGCAGTGATCCCGAACGTCGGCTTCTCGACGCTGGTGTCACCGACGATCGCGTTCTGGGCCCGCGCCGGCGGCATGCTGATCCTCGACACCGGCTCGATCCAGGAGAAGTCGAACTACGGTGCGGCGAAGGTGTTCGGCCTCGAAGCCAGGCTCGGCACCGACATCGCATTCTCGGAGCGCGTCGGGATGCGGCTCTCCGGCGGCTTCAACCAGATCACGTTCAAGTTCAGCGGCAACGGCGACATGGCCATGGCGCGCGGCGTGACCGCGGCGGCGGATCGCAACTTCGGGCTCGCGGCGATGCTCGGCGTTACCTACTGACGCCGCGGGAGTGCCGGGGCTTTCCGGCTAGGCATCTTGATCGCCGCGCAGGCACCGACCACGATGCCCGCGTGCCGACGAACAAAGCGAACCCGTACATCTATTTCGGGATGACCGTCAGTATCTGCCCGACGTGCCACGTCACGATCCCCGGCGCGCTCACGGAGCGAGACGGCAAGATCTACATGAGCAAGTCGTGCGCGACGCACGGCCGGTTCCGCTCGATCGTCGCGTCGGATGCCGAGTGGTATCACGCGGCGCAGAAGCAGACGTCGCCGAGCTTGATGATGAAGTGGCAGACCAAGACCGAGAAGGGCTGCCCGCAGGACTGTGGTGCGTGCCCCGAGCACGAGCAGAACAACTCGGTGCCGGTCATCGAGATCACGAACATCTGTAACCTCGATTGCCCGATCTGCTTCGCCGACAACCATCACGACTACGTGATGTCCGACGAGGAGATGGAGAAGTGCCTCGACATCCTCGACGAGTCGGGCACCGACGTCGACATCCTCGTGCTGACCGGTGGCGAGCCCACCGCACACCCGCGGCTGATCGAGCTGATCAAGCTTTGCTACAAGCGGAAGCGCATCCCGCGCGTCGCGATCGCGACCAACGGCATCCTGCTCGCGAAGCGCGAGAAGCTGGTGCAGGAGCTGGCCGAGGTCGGCGCGTACGTGTTGTTCCAGCTCGATTCGACCGATCCCGCGAAGAACACCGTGCTGCGCGGCAAGGAGATGACGAATTACCGCGAGCAGGCTCTCGCGAACCTCGAGAAGTACAACGTCCACACCAGCATCCTGATGACCGTGATCGGCGGCCTCAACGACGACGAGATCGGCGCCCTGCTCGAGTTCACGCTGTCGAAGAAGTTCCTGCGCGGCTTCGAGGTCCAGACCATGGCGTACACCGGCACCGGCGGTCGCCAGATGAAGTTCGATCCAATGACGAGGATCACCGGCACCGATCTGATCCGCAACATCGAGACCCAGACCAACGGTCTCGTGAAGATGTCGGACTTCATCCCGATGCCGCACCCGCATCCGAACTGCGTCGCGATCACGTACGTGATGACGATGGTCGACGGCACGCACATGCCGTTCCTGCGGTTCACCGAGCCGGCTGTCTATCGCAGTGCGATCATGAACCAGTTCGTGGCGCACCCCGACGATCGCCACGAGGCGGTGCTGCACCAGATGATCGACTACGTCTACGCCAACAAGGACCACGTCGAGAAGGCGCAGGTCGTGCTCGACACGCTCAAGATGCTCCTCGGCGAGCTGTATCCGCCGGGCGGCGAGACCACGCGCGCGCAGCGGATCTCCATCGTCGAGAGGTACGTGAAGAACGTGTTCCTCCATAACTACATGGACGATCACTCGTTCGATGCGGCGGTGCTGCGCAAGTGCACCAGCATGCAGATCATCCCGGACGGCCGGATGATCCCGAACTGCGGCTATCGCGTGATCCATCGCAAGACCGATCCGCGGTGGCAGAAGCACAAGAAGTTCAATCCGGGGCACGGTGTCGACGGGCTTCGTCGTCAGCTCGTGGTCCTCGATTGACGGCGCAGCGCTGTCTGGTCACAGGTGGCTCCGGCAACCTCGGGCGGGCGATCTGCCTCGAGCTTGCTCGCACGGGTGCGAAGGTCGCGCTGACGTTTCACGAGGACGCCGCGGGCGCTGAAGCGACGCGCTCGGCGCTCGGCGGCAACGCGATCGCAATCCAGGGCTCGGTCACCGACGCCGCGCACGCCGACGCTGCGGTCGCCGCCGTGGTCCAAGCGTGGGGTGGGCTCGACGTGTTGATCAACAACGCCGCGATCACGCAGGTGCTGCCGTTCGCGCTCGTCGAGGAGGCCGACTGGGATCGCGTGATGGCGGTCAACGTCAAGGGCGCGTACCTGATGGCGCGCGCGGCACTGCGGCCGATGATCCGCCAGAAGGCCGGCCGGATCTTGAACGTCGGCGCGTTCGGTCAGGGCCGCGTCACGCCCGCGCCGGTGCACTACGCGGCGTCGAAGGGCGCCCTCGCCGGCCTCACCGATGCGCTCGCGCGCGAGGTCGCGCGGCACGGCATCCTGGTCAACCTCGTCGATCCGGGGATCCTCGAGGGTGGCCTCGGGCGCGCTGCGCCGGCCTCGCGCCTCGCCGACTACGTCGAGCAGCATCCCGCGGGTCGGTTCGGATCCTTCGACGAGCTCGCGCGATCGATCGTCTGGCTGTGCTCGCCGGCGAACACGTTCATCACCGGCGCCCAGATCCCGATCGACGGAGGCATATGACGAGGCGCGCGTTGGTGCTCGGCGGCACCGGTCATGTCGGCTCGGCGGTGCTCGACGTCTTCGCGGCGTCAGGCGTGACGACGATGTTCACGTGGCACACCGACGAGCTGCGGGCCTCGGAGCTCGCGCAGCGCACCGCCGCTGCGCCGCATCGGCTCGATCTGCGAAACGACGAGGCGGTGATCAGCTTCGCCCGCAATCTGATCGCCGGAGACCAGGTGCCCGACGTGATCGTGCACGTCGCCGCGCATCCCGACTGGCGATCGATCGACGAGCTCGATCTCGCGGGCTGGGACGACGTGTTCGACGTCAC
>JACCYD010000754.1 GCA_013696695.1 Deltaproteobacteria bacterium
GAGCTCGTCCTCGAGCGCGCTGATTCGCCGGTAGCCAAACGCGATCACGACGATCAGCACGACAGCGACGGCGATCGCCACGATCCTGTCGATGCGGAGTCTGCCCTGCGACGCGATATCGACCGGCGGCACCATGACGATCGGCGCCGGGACCCGCGCCTCGACACGTGGCTGCGGTGCCTCGACGGGCGCCCTCACAACCCCATCAACGCGTGCCGTGGCGATGGACGACGGGACCGCGACGTCGGGAAGCGACTTGGGAACGACTTCCTCCAATGCCGCGACGAGCTCGTTCGCTGACTGCGGTGAGGTTCGCTGACCCATACCGTCCCACGGCGCGAACGCAGCATCTTCATCGACATCGAGCTCATCGACATCGAGCTCCTGGACTACCTCCGTCTGGATCCCGAGTGCGGGCACCGGTGCCGGCTCGCTTGCAGCGCGCACCACCATCACGGGACCTGTCCGACGGATGATGTTGCTCGAGGCACGCGGTGCTGGCGCTTCGTCCGGCACCTTCATCGATCGCTCGGCGAGCTCCTGAGAGTTGCCAATCATCGTGTGCTCGTCGTCGTCGAACTCGTTTAGTGCGGGCTCCGACTTCGCCCGGCGCACCATCTCGTCGAGCTCCGATGCGGAGTGAATCTTGGTCGACTCTTCGGTTGACTTCACGCAGCTCGATCGTACGCGCTGATGAACCGAGTTTGCGATGTGGGTGATGTGGGTGATGTGTGGCAGACGTACCGCGTCTGCGACGGCGCGTTGCTCGGAACGCCGGCTGGCTTGTCGACCCCACCACCGATAGCCTGGCGCGCGTGAAGTCTCTTTGCGTCGTCATTTTTCTGATGGGTTGTGGTGGGTCGAAGGCTCCGATCGCGCCGGCCAATCAAGGTGCCCCAACCGATTCGTCCGCCTCGACGGTGGCGCCAGCCGGCAGCAAGATTGCCTGTCACCTGAACTGTTCGGGTCAAGAGAAGCACGGCTACGGCGTGACCGAGGAGGAGGCACGCGCCGACGTGAAACGCTTCATCGAGCCGACCTGCAAGCCCGAGGACGGGCAGTACTTTATTGTCTGTAATCCGGCGCCCTAGTCGCGGTCTAGCGGAATCGGTCCGCGCGCGTCTCGACACCGCTAGCGTCGCGGCACGCACGTGGTCTGATCGCAAACGTAGCCCGTCGCGCACGCGAGCTCGCCGGCAAGGCAATAGGGCTCGCACTCGCCGACGTCGACATCGCAGACGTAACCGTTGCAGATCGGATCGTCGACGCTCGTACACCGTTGCAGGCACGCGCCGGTATCCTGACAATAGAAGCCCTCAGCGCACGGGCCGAGCGTGCAATCCGTCGCACAGTCGCCGTTCACGCAGGCGTATGGACCGCACACGATCGCGGCCGTCGCGACGGAGCATTCGGTCCCGACGCAGGAGCGGTCCTCGCAGATGTGATCCGCGGAGGAAGCACGCTCGAAAACACGGTCGTCGCGTTCACTGCGAAGTCCAGCCGCCGTCGATCGTCCACGCCGAGCCACGCATCTGGCTCGCCGCGTCGCTACACAGGAACATCACGGCAGCGCCGAGTTGCTCCGTGGTGACGAAGTCCCCTGACGGCTGCTTCTCGGCAAGCAGCGCGTCGCGCGCGTCCGTCTCGTCAAGTTGGTCGCGCGACGCGCGTGCTTCGACCTGTTCCTGGACGAGCGGCGTCAGCACCCAGCCAGGGCAGATTGCATTGCACGTCACGCCGAGGCGCGCAGTCTCGAGGGCGGTGACCTTGGTCAGCCCGAGCACGCCGTGCTTCGCCGCGACGTAGGCCGCTTTGCCGACCGACGCGACCTGACCATGCACGGAGGCGATGTTGATGATGCGGCCCCAGTTGCGCGCCTTCATGTGCGGCAACGCGAGCCGCGTCGTGTGGAACACCGCCGTCAGGTTGAGTGCGAGGATCGCGTCCCAGCGATCGGGTGGGAACTCGTCGACCATCGCGACGTGCTGGATGCCAGCGTTGTTGACGAGGACGTCGATCCCCGAGAACTCGCTGTCGGCGTACGCGAAGAGATCGAGGATCGCCTCGGGCTTGGACAGATCGGCGCCGTGAAATCCGACGCGTGCGCCCGAGCGAGCGAGCGCCGTGAACGCCGGCGCGGTGTCACCGAAGCCATTGAGGATCACGTTGGCACCGCAGGCCGCGAGCGCCTCGACGATGCCGAGCCCGATCCCACTCGTCGAACCCGTGACCAACGCGGTCTTGCCCTGCAGGGCTGGTGTGAATCCCATCATGCGTTCGACTCGATGAAAGCCCGGAGGGCCGGGTAGATTTCGCCCCGCCAGCGGCGGCCGGAGAACAGGCCGTAGTGACCGACGCCGCGTGCGACGAGGTGCTCGTGGCGCGATGCGTTCGGCGTCAGGGCATGCGCCGCCTCGGTCTGCCCCGGACCGGAGATGTCGTCGAGCTCGCCCTCGATCGTGAACAGCGCGGTCGTGCGAATGGCCGCCGGTTCGACGAGCTCACCACCGACGCGCCACGTCCCACGGGCGAGTGCGAACTCCTGGAACACCAGGCGCACGGTGTCGAGGTAGTAGCGCGCATCCATGTCGAGCACGGCGTTGTACTCGTCGTAGAACGCTTCGTGTGCCGCGATCACCTCGGGCGACTTGCCCGTGAGCTGCGCCGTCCAATACTCCATGTGTGCTTTGAAGTGGCGCTCGGGGTTCATCATCAGGAACGCCGTGAGCTGCAAGAAGCCCGGGTACACCTTGCGGCCGACGCCGCGGTATCCGGGAGGAACGCGGTAGGTGAGGGCGTGCTCGAACCACGAGATCGAGTGCGTCGTCGCAAACTTGTTCACCTGCGTGGGCGACATGCGCGCATCGATCGGCCCGCCGATCAACGCCAGCGTGCGCGGCGCGGGGCGGCCGGCGGCTGCGTCGAGGGCCACCGCCGCGAGCACCGGTACGGTCGGCTGACACACGGCGACGACATGCGTCGACTCCGCACCGAGCAGCGCTAGAAAGCCGCGCACCTCGGCGATGTAGTCGTCGAGCGAGAACGTTCCCTCGGCAAGCGGCACGTCGCGCGCATCCCGCCAGTCGGTGACATAGACATCGTGGTCCGCGACCAGCGAGGCGATCGTGTCGCGGACGAGCGTGGCGTGATGGCCCGAGAGCGGGGCCACGAGCAGGACGCGCGGTCCCCGCGGACCCGTGATCGGTACGAAGCGCCGCAGCTCCACGAACGGCCGTGCCGCGACGATCTCCTCCGTGGTTCCCGCGATCTCGAACGCGCGGCGCGGGTAGGGCTTGATGCTGCGATGCAGCAGTGCCGCGTTGGCGGCCACCAAGGGCAGCCGGGTTGCTCCCAGTGCCTCGAGAGCCGGCAAAATTGCCCGAAATCCGAGATTCTGGAGTGATTTGGCGAGGTACAGCATCAGCTGCCGCCACTCTGCCTCAATCCGTGCAGTTGTGCAACGCAGCAATTCGGGTCGCGCTGGATACCCTGGGAAGCGACGGATCCTGCGGTGCAGCATGCGATGGCTTCAGGTCGTCGCGCGGGTTTGCGCACTCAGCGAGTTGATCGATGGCAGTGCGATTCGCAGGCTGCCGGCGGCGTTGGTTGCGGCGGGTTGTTCGAGCTGTGCGTGCCGCGAAGTCATCGGCATCGCCGAGATCCGTCGCTCCTCGAGTTGGCGGGCGATGTGCGTCGAGCGTCGCGGCGAGTGTGGTGGTTGCCGCGAGACATGCGCGTAGTTGCCGAAGTCACTTCCAGGACTCGATGCGCAGAACCTGACCGAGCCATGACAGCAGCGGCGAGCACGTAACCGCGAGGGGCGGCATGTTCGGGGAAGATGGTCCACGCGAGCTCGATCCCGAGACCACGCCTCCGAGGCGTCTCGCATCGCGTCGCGTTGTTCGTCGTGTTGCTGCTCGGGCCAGGCCTCGTCGTGCTGTCACGGGATCGAGTGGCGATGGTGGCAGCCGCGATCTATGCAACGTCGCTCGCTGGCATGTTCGGCGTCAGCGCGTCGCTACATCGCCGCGACTGGGGGCCGCGCGCCTTCAATTGGTTGCGGCGCGCCGACCACGCGATGATCTTTGCGTGCATCGCGGGGACGTACACTGCGTTCTGCGTGCTTGGCCTTCCCGACGCGATCGGCACCCGGCTCATGATCCTCGCGTGGGCCGCCGCCGGACTCGGGATCGTGCGCGCAGCGTGCTGGCCCCACGCGCCGCGCGCGGTCACGTCCGGGTTGTTCGTGCTCGTAGGTTGGGTCGTGATCGCCTACCTCCCCGAGGTCCACGCGGGATTGGATC
>JACCYD010000764.1 GCA_013696695.1 Deltaproteobacteria bacterium
GATCTTCGCGGTGCGGGATCGCAAGCTGCGGCGCGACATCGTGTTCAAGACGCTGACGCCGGGCGGCCACGTGTCGCGGTTCGAGCGCGAAGCGCTGATCACCGCGCGCTTGCAACATCCGTCGATCGTACGCGTCTACGACGCCGGTCAGCTCGCCAACGAGCCGTTCTACGCGATGGAATACGTGCGCGGCAGATCGCTCGACAAGGTGGTCGCCGCCACCGAGGACCACGCGCGCCTCGCCCTGCTCCCGCACGTGATCGCGATCGCAGACGCCCTGGCCTACGCGCACAGCCAAGGCGTGATCCATCGCGACCTCAAGCCGGCGAACATCTTGATCGGCGAGTTCGGCGAGACCGTGGTGATCGACTGGGGCCTTGCCAAGGACACCGCGCGCGGCGACGCAGATTCGATCGATCCAGATCGCAAAGCGCCCGCCCCGATCGCCCGTCCCGTCGGCGCGCTCGCGTCGCTCGGCGGCAACAGCGCCGATCTCACGGTCGCCGGCGCGGTGATGGGCACGCCGTCGTACATGCCGCCCGAGCAAGCGCGCGGTGACTCCGCCGACGAGCGCAGCGATGTCTACGCGATCGGCGCGATCCTCTACACGGTGCTCTCCGGCACGCCTCCGATCTCGGGCATGCGCGCCCTCGACGATGCCCGCGCCGGCGGTGTCGCTCCACTGCGCGATCGCGCACCCGATACGCCCGACGAGCTGATCACGATCGTCGAGCACGCGATGGCGTTCGAACCGAGCGAGCGCTATTCGAGCGCCCGCGAGCTCGCCGAGGATCTGCGCCGGTTCGCGGCCGGCAAGCTGGTCGCGCGTCATGCCTATTCGACGCGCGCACTCGCCGGGCGCTGGTTCCGGCGCAATCGCACTCCGGTCGTGATCGCGTCCGCCGCGATGGCGTGCCTGGTCGTGCTGTCACTGGTCTGGGTTCGCGGCATCGCCTCGCAACGTGACTCCGCGCGCGACTCCCTCGACGAGACGCGCACGACGCTGGAAAAGCTCGAGGGCTCGGGCGACGACCTCGCGCTCGCGCAAGCCGAGCGCACGCTCGCCGCGGATCCGTCGCACGCGATCGCGTGGTTGTTGCGGCTGTCGGAGCGCGGCCTCGAGCGTCCCCGCGCGAAGGAGCTCGCCGATGCTGCCGCTGCTCGTGGCATCGCGTTCGAGCTCGTGGGTCCACGCGGAGCGATCTCGCGCGTCGCGATCGCGCAGCCGGTCGGCACCGCATACAGCGCGAGCGACGATGGCCAGGTGTTCCGGTGGCGGCTCGGTACGTTCAAGGGCGAGCCGCTCGGTGCACACGCCGGTCCGATCACGGCGCTCGTGTCGTCGCCCGATGGCTTCTGGCTCGCCACCGGCGGCAGCGATGGCGAGGTGCGGATCTGGGATCTCGAGAACGTTCACCACCGCCCCGGTGCGAAGCATCCCGGTGGCGTGCGCGCCGTCGCGTTCTCGCCCGATGGCAATACCATCGCGTCCACCGGCGACGACGGCGCGCTGTGGACGTGGACGGTGCTCGACGGCAAGAGCAAGCAACTGGTCAAGGATGCTGTCGCGCTGACGTCCGTCGTGTGGGGCGCCGATGGCAAGCAGCTGTTCGCCGGCACCGCCGACGGTCGCGTGCTCGCGATCGATGTCGCGACGACCAAGGCCACGACGATGCGCCCGCACACCAGCGAAGTGCGCGTGCTCGCGCTGTCGCTCGACGGCGCGCAGCTCGCCTCGGGAGCTGCCGATGGCACGGTGTCGGTGATGCCGAGCGATCGCCAGCCACGGCGGTTAACTCGCCACGGCGCGCCGGTACGCGACCTGGTGTGGACCGCGAAGGGCCAGCTGATCACCGCGGGCAACGATCCCGTGATCCACGTCCACGCGGCCGACGGTTCGTCGTCGGCACTCGCCGGTAATCCAGCTGCCGTGCTCGACCTCGCCGTGTCGACCGAGGAGGTCGCCGCGGCGTGCGCCGACGGCAAGCTGCGCGTCTGGCCTCTTGGCGGTGGCAACCCGACGAAGACTCTCAGTGGACATCGCACGACGGTCACCGGTGTCGCGTTCACCTCGGACGGTCGCAAGCTGCTGTCGCTGTCCGAGGATCGAATGCGCATGTGGCCGCTCGATCCGGCGCCACCCGCGCCGTCGGGCAAGCCGCTGGCGGTGTGGCTCACGTCGCGGACGAATCTCACCGTCTCGCGGTGAGTCTCCGGCGAAGCGCTTGTTCAGTGCGACAGCGAAGCGGTCTCGGCGGCCGTGGTCGCGATCGACAGCGCGGGCTGTTCGGTCTCGATGCGCGCGATCTGCGCCGCGAGCCGGCCGAGGTCGTGGCGCACGAGATCGCGCACGGCGATCAGCGGCGCGAGCTGGTCGCGCTCGGCCGCGATCGCGGTTCGCTCGGTCGCGAGCGAGGTGTCCAGCGTCCTGGTCTGGATGTCGATCGCACCGGCGAGCTGCGCGACGAGCGCCGCGCGAATCGCACCGTGGAACTTCGGCTCGGCCTCCATCAGCTCGAGGGCGGCGACTTCCTGCAGGCGCTCGAGCCGCTCGGCGGCCTTCGCGCGAACCTCCGACTTGCGAGTCTCGAACGAGCGAAATAGCCCGGCAAAGAAGCCGGTGTCGTCGAGCTTCTTGGTGCCGGACGCGGTCAAGCAGTGGAGGATCGACACCGGGGCGAGGACCGGCGCGGCGCGTGGCGGCTTCGCGTGCTGCTCGGGCAACCCCATCCCGACCAGCGGCAAGATCAGCTCGACATAGAGATCGCGCGCGCTGCCACCGATGCCGCCCATCGCGAGCAGGCGAACCTCCTCGGCGACGCGCTTGAACGTTGACTCCCAGGCGTCGTCGATCCGCGACACCACCGTGGCGAGGTCGCCACCCGAGCTCGCCTTCGCGAGCGCTTCGACCCACTCGGCGCGAACCTGCGCGAGCTCCGAGCCGAGGTGCACCGACGCGTGCTCGAGCACCGTGTTGACGCTCCCGATGACCTGCGGCTGCACGCGCGCGAGCTGGACCTCGATGAAGCCCGCCGGATCGGTGACACGCATGGCTTCGAGCGCGCTGATGCGCTCTCGGAAGTTGTCCTCCTTGCGCTGGATCGCCTGATCGAGCGAGGTCACGGCCACGGAGATCTTGTCGCGATAGCGGCGACCGATCGCGAGCGAGCGCGCCTCGGCGAGCATCATCGGCAAGCCCGCGATCACCTCGGTGAGGTCACCGAGCCGCGGCCGCGAGCCCATGAGTCCGGGCGCGTAGACACCGTCCTTCTGGATGATCACCACCGCATCGACCTCGGCGCTCGCCCGCGATGCACCGGTGAGCTCGAGCACCTCGACGCCCTCGGGCAGCATGCCCTCGATCACCTCGACCTCGACCTCGACGTATTCGACGCCGACGCCGGCGGCACCGCCCGATGCCACGGCACGTAGCTGCGACAGATAGAGATCACGCGCGGGCGTGGTTCGCGCGATCACCTCGTTGGCGGCACGCTCGGCCGCTTCGAATTGACGTTGCGCCTCCGAGACGCCGGCAGCAGTCAGCAGGCGCTGCTCGCTGCGCTTCCGGAACTTTCCGCGTTGCGCGAGATAGCCCGGCCACTTCCACAGTTGCCACCAGCGCGGCTTGTTCGGGCGCTCGCGGTCGAAGTCGGCGAGCGTGGTGCTCCGGCGATCGACCTCGGTCCGCGCGAGCGCGGCGGCGCGCACCGTCTCCACATCCGACGCGTGCTCCTCCGGCGTCTCGTAGACCTGAAGGCCGCCATCGACTCGCTGGACGGTAAATCGCCGGCCAGAGCCGCGGCGGAGCCGGATCGCGGCACAACCCGGGGCACGATCGAACGGATCGAACAACTTCTCGCCGCACAGGTCGTTGAAC
>JACCYD010000789.1 GCA_013696695.1 Deltaproteobacteria bacterium
GAGCTCGGTCGCCCGATCGACGACGTGTTCGCGGTGTTCGATCGCACGCCGGTTGCCTCGGCATCGGTCGCACAGGTCCATCGCGCCACCCTGCCCTCCGGCGACGAGGTCGCGGTCAAGGTCCGCAGGCCAGGCCTCGACGATCTCGTGCGCTTCGACCTGTCGGTGATGCGCACGATCGCGCGCGTCGTCGCGTTGGTGCCGTCGTTTCGCCTGCTCGCTCCGGTCGAGAGCATCGACGAGTTCGGCCGCGCGATTCGCGATCAGCTCGACCTCCGGATCGAGGCCACCAACAATCGGCGGTTCACCGCGGCGTTCGCCGGTGATCCCGACGTCGGCTTTCCCACCCTTCACCCGGAGCTGTGCACGCGTCGCGTCCTGACGATGGGCTTCATCCACGGCGCCAAGGTGCTCGAGGCGCCTGCCAAGCTCGGCACCGATCCGACGCGCCTCGCGCGCATCGGCTTCCGCACGCTCCTCAAGATGGTGTTCGCCGACGGCTTCGTGCACGCCGACCTCCACCCGGGCAACATCCTCGTCGATGACACCGACCGCGTGATCATCCTCGACCTCGGCCTTACCGCCGAGCTCGACAGCGGCGCGCGGAGCACGTTCGCGCGGTTCTTCGCCGCGTGGGCCAACAAGGATGGCAAGCAGATGGCCAAGCTGATGTTCGATGGCTCGCCGTCGGCGAAGGTCGCGAACTACGAGGCCTACGAGCGCGAGGTGCTCGCGTTCGTCGATCGCTATCACGGCAAACCGCTCGGCGAGGTGCAGGTCTCGACGGTCGCGTTCGACATGATGAACATCCTGCGCCGCCACCGCGTGCGCGCGAATGCCACCTACACGATGTGCAACGTCGCGATCGCCGTCACCGAAGGCATCGGCAAGCAGCTCGACCCGCGGCTCGACCTCGTCCAGGAAGCGCTGCCGTTCTTCGCCACGCTGCGCTTCGGTTAGCGCCGCGCGACCAGCCGCTCGACGTGCGTGCGCGCCGCCGCCGAGAGCTCGAAGCGCGCGACCTCCTCGGCGAGCTGCGCTGCCGTGCCGCGACCGGCGACGTACCCGTTGAGACGCGCCGCGATCGTCGATCGGACCAGCTCCGCGGGCGTGTAGTCGGCAAGCTCGTGCATCAGCACGCTGTCGTGCCGGAGGTAGTACTTCTGGTGATAATCCTCGGCGAGATAGAACGCAGCACCGGTGATGATCGGAGCCGTGATCCCACGCGCTCGTGCGATGCGCTCCTGCGCTTCATCGGCACAGAACACCGCCTCCATGTACTGCGAGCGTCCGGAGGATCTGCCACCGCGGCGATTCGCCCAGATCTGATCGAGCAGGTCGGCATAGCCGAGGCGGGCGGGATCGAAGTCGATCTGGAACACCTCAGTGTGATCCGCGAGGTCGTGATAGGTCGGATCGACCGTACTGCCACCCGCGTAACCGACCCGCGTGCGGAGCACCGCGGCGTGACACCCGAACCGGGCGTCTGGCGTCCAGAATCAGCCGAGACCGAAGGTCGCGGTCTCGAAGCTGGTGGGTTGGTCGAGATCGAGAGCGCGCACGTGACCAGTCTACGCCGCGGGAGCGCCGCGGGTTACGTCAGTCCGCGGTGATCGAGCACTCGTACAGCCACGAGTCGTCATCGGGATCACGCTCGTCACGCTTCTCGTCCTTTACCTGCGCTTCCAGGACTTCGACGGTGTCGACGCGTTCGTCTTTGATCGGGGGGAGCTCTTGGGTGGTGCGGGCGGCAGCGTGGCTCATGTCTGTACTCGGTGCAGGACACGGACCGAAGTTCACCGACTCGATTGCCGAGCGAACCTGTCGCACGTGCGCTGCAAGGCACGCGGTGTCGTGGTCGCGACAGCCGCAAGCTGCCTCGATCACGGCCGGACGGCGCACCGCACGACGTATGCGAATGCCTCTGATGATGGGCGACGGGCCTCGAACCCCCGTGGGCTGTGGCGCCCGACGAGCGGCTCGACAACTACGGGATCGGATGGAACTCGACGCGACGGTTCTTGGTCCGCGCGGTGTCGAGCGCCGCGCCCTTCAGCGGCTGCCCGTCGGCAGCGGTGATCGTCGCGATTGGCTGGCTGTCGCCGAAGCCCTTCGCGACCAGGCGATCCGCGGCGATGCCCTTCTTGACGAGGTGATCCTTCACCGCATCGGCGCGCGCCTGCGACAGCGCCTGGTTATCCGGGAACGCGCTGCCCGGCAACAGGAGCCGATCGTCCGTGTGACCCTGGATCTCGATCTTCAGCGTCGGGTATTCGATGAGCACCTTGACGGCCTCGTCGAGCTTGGGGTTCGACGTCGCGAGGATCTCCGCGGACGCCACCTTGAAGGTGAGGCCTTCGATCGTCCCCGTGAACTTCTTGATCGCGATCGGCACCGTGTCGGGGCAACCGTCGGTGTCCTCGAACGAGTTCACGGTCTCCGGATCGTTGATGCACTTGTCGGATGCGTCGGCGATGCCGTCCTTGTCGTTGTCCGGATCGGGGCAACCGTTGTCGTCCTCGAAGGCGTCCTTGTCCTCTGGCTCGTTCTTGCAC
>JACCYD010000821.1 GCA_013696695.1 Deltaproteobacteria bacterium
TGCGAGCCGGGCGGCGAGCGCCAGCGCGAGCTCGCGTATCGCATGGGCGTGAACCTCGTGATGTACGCGCTCTGCCTCGACTACAAGGCCGACCAGGTCCACGTCCCGTTCATCATGAAGCGCCGGCGCTGGAAGCCCGACGACGGCGCATCCGCACCGGCGAAACCACCGGCAAAGAAGTGAACATCGTCCTGTTCTCGACGTGGGCGCGCTACGGCTTGATCGCCGCGGCGATCATCCTCGTGATCTCGACGATCATCGCGATCCGTCGCGGTAGCGGCCGGATCTCGGCAGCGCTCGGCGTCGGTGCCTTGCTCGCGATCGGTGCGCTGGTCGCCGAAGGCCTGATCGCGCTGACGGTGCGGCTCGCCGCGCCCGCGACCGCAGATTTCAACGAGTACCGCTGGGTGATGCTCGCTCCGTGGGGGCGCCTCGGGCTCGCGCTCGGTGGCGCCGCGGTGTTGTTGATCACCGTGCTCGCATGGCGCGCGAGTCACGGATCTCGCGGCTGGCGACGCGCGACCATGATCGGGCTGCGCGCCGCTGCCGCGGTTGCAGCGCTGGTGGTGTTCCTCGAGCCCGCGGTCGAGCTCCGCCAGGTCGCGCGCGAGCCGAACCGGATCGCGATCTTGATCGACGATTCGAAATCGATGGGGCTCGCCGAGGATCCCGCGGGGCCGACGCGCATCGAGCGAGTCCGCAAGCTCCTCGCCGCATCGCAGGGCCGCCTGACGGCGTGGGAGCGCGAGCACAAGATCGACTACTACACGTTCGGCGAGACGCTGTCGGCCACCTCGCTCTCGGGGCTCACCAGCGCGAACGCCACCGGCAAGGCGACCCTGATCCGCAAGGCGCTCGAGCAAGTGCGCAGCCGGTACGAAGGCCGCGATCTCGCCGGCATCATCTTGATCTCCGACGGTGCGGCGACCGGGTTCCTCGCCGAGGAATCGGGGGAGGGCGCGCTCAACGACTTCCTGCGTGGCCTCGAGACCCGTGTCCACACCGTGTGGGCGGCGCGGCCCGGCATCAAGGACGTGTCGGTGTCGAATGTCCTCGCCGACGAGTTCGCGTTCGTGCGCACCGTCGTCCGGATCGATGCGGTGATCCGCACCACCGGCCTGCCGGCGCGACAGGTCCCGATCACGTTGTCGACCGATGGCCAGCCGCTGCGCCAGAAGCTCGTCGATCTCCCCTCCGGTGATCACGACGTCACGGTGACATTCGAGGTCACGCCGCCGCGCGTCGGTCGCTACGTCTACGAGATCTCGGTGCCGGTCGCCGACGGCGAGGCCGTGACGACGAACAACACCAACAGCTTCGTCGTGCGCGTGATCCGCGACAAGATCCGGGTGCTTCAGGTTGCCGGCCAGCCCAGCTGGGATGTCCGCGCGCTGCGGCAGATGCTGAAGTCAAACCCGAACGTGGATCTGATCAGCTTCTTCATCCTGCGGACCCAGGATTCGATCTCGCTGGTCCCCAACGACGAGATGTCGCTGATCCCGTTCCCGACGCGCGAGCTGTTCGAGCATCAGCTGCCGTCGTTCGATCTGATCGTGCTGCAAGACTTCGAATACCTGCCGTACGGCATCGGCGACTACCTCGAGAATATCCGGAGCTACGTCGACGGTGGCGGTGGCCTCGCGATGCTCGGAGGCTCGGCGTCGTTCTCGTCCGGTGGCTATTACGGCACGCCCGTCGCCGCCGCACTTCCCGTCGAGCTCTACGGCCCGTTCGATTCGGGGCCGATCCTCGACACCAAGAAGTTCGCGCCCCAGCTCACCGAGGCCGGCACGCTGCACCCGGTGACGTCGCTGCGCTACTCGGCGGTCGACAACGTCGCGGTGTGGAAGTCGCTGCCGCAGCTCGAGGGCGTCAACCTGGTGGCGTCCGCCAAGGCCGACGCCACGGTGCTCGCGACCCATCCGCGGCTCAAGACCAAGACCGGCAAGCCGATGCCGGTGATCGTCGCCGGCGAGTACGGCCGCGGTCGCTCGCTCGCCGTCACCACCGACACCCTGTGGCGCTGGGGC
>JACCYD010000832.1 GCA_013696695.1 Deltaproteobacteria bacterium
TTAACAGGTCGCTAAGCTGGTCGTCAACCGCGTTTTTTGACCGATTGACAACCCCACGTGATTATACGAACATTCATTCGGTAATGGTCACGCCGGCTCCCACCAGACGACGCGGTCGCCCCGCGCTCCATCCCGATCGGCGCGCCTCGATCCTCGAGGCCGCCCTCCGCTGCTTCGTGGATCGCGGGTTCTACGGCACCGCGATCCCGCAGATCGCCGAGCAGGCGAACATCGCGGCCGGCACCATCTATCACTACTTCGAGAGCAAGGAAGTCCTGGTCAACGCGCTGTACCGGCAATGGAAGGGCGCCATCTCGCAGCACGTGTTCATGGCGTTTCCCCAGACCGCGCCGGTCCGCACGCAGTTCCAGGTGATGTGGAACGAGATGGTCTCGTTCGCGATGACCAACCCGACGGCGTTCGCGTTCCTCGAGCTCCACAACCACGCGTCGTATCTCGATGCCGAGAGCATCGCGATCGAGCGCAACGTCAAGGAGTTCGCTCGCGTGGTGATCGAGGGCGCGCAGAAGCAGGGCCTGGTGAAGCCGCTCGACGCGCGCGTGCTGATGGAGCTGATGTTCGGCGCGTTCATCGGCATGATGCGCGCGCACTGGGAAGGGAGGATTCCCCTCGACGACGCGATCATCGCGGGTGCCGAGCTAGCCTGCTGGGACGCGATCGCGACCCACTAAGAGATCGCTACCGCGGCGCGATCTCGAGCACGATCGCCCCGCCTCGCGCACCGACCAGCTTCGCGTCGAGAGCGCCGGCCAGCACGGGCATCGGCAACCGCGACAGCGCTGCGTTGACCATGCCGTCGACCAGCCACCACGCACCGCCGACGACGCCTTCGATCGCGGCGGCATCGAGCGGGCGCTCGAGCCCAGGGCGTTGCGCGAGGAGCTGCGCGTGCACCGTCGGGGTGGTGGTCGCCAGCGCGAGCTCGCCCGGCTTCACCGCGAGCTGGGTGCGCAGCGACACCACGAATTGCTGGACGATCTCGCCCGCGCCGTCCTTCGCGGTCACGATCAGATCGCCGATCGCGAGGTGGAGCGTTTCACCCGCCACCGTCGGAGGTAACGCCGCCGCGACGTGGACCGACTTGACGTTGCGATCGAGCAACAGCCGGAGCGGCCCGACATCCTCGATCGCGCTCGTGCGCTCGAACGCACGAGCGGCCCACAGCCCCGCGAACAACTGATTGACGCCGTCGACCGAGAACGCCACGCCGAGGTTGGTGGTGTTGCCCGCCGTGACCGGGCCCGGCAACGTGACGTACCGCCCTGCCTCGCCGCCGCGCACGAGGAACCGCGCCTCGGCAGCGAGCGCGAGCCCGCCGGCCGTGAGGTCGACGCGGCGAGGTACGACGTCGATCTCGACATCGCGGCTGAGCACCGCTGCGACGTGCGGTCGCGCGAACAGCTCCGCGAGCCTGGCATCCGCGAGCGGCGGCAGCTTGTTCGCGATCGCGTCGATCAGCGCCGCCTCGACACCGATCCCCACCGCGGGACGCACGATCCGCTGGATCGGCCCCGGCAAGCCACCGATGTCGAGCTGGAGCTCGTCGAGCGTCGCATCGGGTCTCGTCATCGCGGTCTGGATCCGGCGCCCGACGAGGCGCGCATTGAGCTCGCCGTTCAAGCGCGCCTTGGTGCGGACGAGCATCGCCGTGCGACCACCGATGCACGCCACCTCGTAGGCGACCGACAGCTTGATGACGATGTCGTGGACGGTGACCGCGACACCGATCGCGCCGGCCTTCGGCACCAGCGCGACGTCGATCTTGCCGACCGTGACGTCGGCGATGTCGACCCTCGCGCCGAGGCAGCCGGGGTTGTCGTAGACCGGGTTCATGGCCTTCGCGGCCGCCGCGAAATCGATCGCCTTCGCCGATGCAGCGAGTGCGGTCCCGATCGCGCGCAAGCCGGCGCCGCCGATGCGCGCGGCGATCGGTGTGGCGATCGATCCGTCGCTGACCGCGAACGGACCGGCGAGCACCGCGCGCACGTCGCGCACGTCGCGGCCGGTGGCATCGATCGCGTGCGTCTCGACGATCGTGAGGCCGCTCGTCAGCTGGAGCGTCGTGGTGAAGGCGCCATCGGCACCCACCGGAACCTCGCCGCCGTTGACCGTGACGCGCACCGCGCCGTCGTGACGCGCGCTACCTGGGCTCGCGGTGCCGCGGACGACGAGCGCGGCGCCGTCGACGAACGTTCCACGCTCCGGCGACGCGATCGCGAGCACGGGCGGATCCGTGGCGACGGGTGTCACTGCCGAACCGGATCCCGATCCGATCGGCGGTGGCTCGGAACGCGGCCGCGGGCACGCCGCGAGCACCGTCACCAGCAGGAGCCATCGCATCCGCCTGATTGTGCCTGAACAATTCGCGATCGCTACGGCGCGGTCGTCTCGAAGCTGACGTGCACGTGATCGTAGTGGTTCTGCGTGATGCTGCCGCGATCTTCCATCGCCTCCCAACCATCGCCGGAGTTGATGCGCTGGCGCCAGATCACGTAGGTGATGCCGTACTCGACCTGGTGCGCGAGCGCGTGCTCCGCGACCTCGTCGCCGAGCACGTTGTTGTCGGTCGGCCGTTCGCCGTAGACGTCGCTCGACAGGATATCGAGCGCGCGTGACGCGGTCGGACTGTGACCTTCGTACGTCGAGATCGAGCACGCGCCGGTGTCGGTACAGACCGCGTTCGCGAACGTCTGGACGTGCGGCAGGACCATCGGCCCCTCGATATCGACGATCTGAGGCGTCGGCGGCGGGTCGCCGTCGTCATCATCGCCCGCGCTCGTGCCACCGTCGATCGTGCCGGTGCACGCGAACATGGCAAGCGCAGTAGCCAGCATCAGCCGCATGGGCGGGTAGGCTACAACAAGCGTGCCCGCAGATCATCGCGACATTGCGAGGTCCGCAGTCATGCTCGGCGTTGCCGGCGACACCGCCGGCCGCGAACAGCTGTGGGCATCAGGTCCACCAGCGCCACAACACGTACGCCGCGGTCGCCGCGAGCACGACCGCCACCGCGATCAAGGCGGCCTTTGCCGGCAGCCCGAGCGCCTTCCAG
>JACCYD010000521.1 GCA_013696695.1 Deltaproteobacteria bacterium
GCTACAACAGTCTCACCGACGCCGGTGCCGCGGCATTCGCCGCTGGCAACTGGCCACGCCTCGAGCGCATCGCATTTCGCGGTGATGCGATCGGCGAGGCCGGCGCGCGCGCACTCGCGGCGTCGACGACGATGCCCGCGCTGCGCTGGATCAAGTTCGAGGACATGGCCACGCCGAAGAAGCCGCTCGCACCGCTCAAGAAGCGCGGCGTCGTCCTCGAGATGTGAGCTACTGGCGCTTGAGGAACGCGATCACGCCGGGCGTCTGTGCCTTGCGTGCCGCGGCACACAGCGACAGCGCCTCGAGCGCCTGCGCCAGCATCTTCGGTCCGCCCTCGAGCTTCTCGAGCCGCGGCTTGAAGAAGCCTTCGAACTCCGCCTTTCGCGAGTCGTCGCACATCGGCACGAACGTGAATGCGATGTACGGCCGGAACGGCTCGGGCAGCTTCTTGATGATCGCGTCGATGTTCTTGGTCACGAACTCGTAGGCGAAGTTGCGCGTGCGCCGATCGGTGAAGCCGCCCTGCAGGAGCGAGAGGGCCTCGCGGAGCTCGAACTCGTCGGTGATCGAGATCCCCATCGCCTGCGCGACGATCTTCGGATCGCTGAAGCTGCCCATCGCCCCGAGCAAGCGGCCGCGATCGGCACGGTCCTCGGCGGCCTTCGCATCCTTGTGAAGCCGGTCGAACAGCTTTTGATCGCCGTATTGCGCGGCGATGCCGAGCACCACGCCGACCATCTCCGGCTCGACCGCCTTCTTGTCGTCGAGCCACTTCCAGGCGAGCGCCGTGGCTTGCTCGATCAGCGGCTTGTCGTTGCCGCTCGCGGCGACCAGGCCGACGAGCTGCGGGCGGAGCTGCTTCGTGTTGTCGTCCTCGCCGGGCTTCGACTTGAAGCCGAGCTCGACCGCGCGCGTGCGATAGAGCTTCTTGATCAGGCGCTCGTAGTTCGCGCGCAGGTTATCGGGGACCATCTCCTCGACGCCGGCGACCACACCGATCGACGCGTCGACGATGTGGCGGCTCTTGTCCTTCGACAACGTCTCGACGAGGCCGAGCGCGACGCCTTGCTGCACCGTACCGTTGGCGATCAGCGCCGTGACATCGCCGATCAGCCCGACGCGCTCCGGCAGCGTCAACGCCCTGGATGCGCGCGCGAGCAGCGTGTCGAGCGGCTTACCCGTCATCGACATCCGGTAGTAGCCGCCGGAATCTGCGTTCGGGTGCACCCACTCCGGGCAGCTCTTCGCGGTCAGCGCGAGCGTGCCGGTCTCGGTGGCGAGCGTCGTGCAATCACGCCCGGTCTTGCCGCCGGCGCCCCACTTGACGCAGATCGGAATCTGCCAGGTGCGCTTCGGATCGATCTTCGATCCGGTGGGCGCGTAGCGCTGTTGCGACATCGTTAGCGTCGGCGGCGTGCCCGGCTTGCATTGCAGATCGAACGCGACGATCGGCACGCCCGACTGCAGGATGAACGCGTCGAACATCGGCTTGACGTCGCGGCCCGCAGCTCCGGTGATCGCCGCGACGAAGTCGTCGTAGGTGGCGTTGCGCCACGCGTACTTCGCGAGATACGCGCGCACGCCGGTCTTGAACGCATCGGCGCCGATGTAGCGCTCGATCATCGACAGCACCGCCTGGCCCTTCTGGTATGTGATGCCGTCGAACGACTGCTCGATGTCGCCGGGCGATTCGATCGGATTGCGCACCGAGCGCGCGGTATCGAGACTGTCGCTGTGCATGACGCCGCTCTTCGACGACGCGGCATCGACGGCGCCGTCCCACGCCGGCTTCCACTGATCGATGATCTTCTCGCCCGCCCAGGTCGCGAACGCTTCATTGAGCCAGGTGTCGTCCCACCACGCGAGCGTCACGTAATCGCCGAACCACATGTGCGCGAGCTCGTGCGCTGCCACCGACGCGTACGACTGCTGGCGACCGAGGGTCATGTTCTCGGGCTTGGTGAGCAGAATGTTGTGATGCCAGGTGATCAGCCCGGGGTTCTCCATCGCGCCGGCGTTGAACACGAGACACGCGATCATGTCGATCTTCTCGTAGGGATACGGCATGCCGAAGTAGTCCTCGAGAAGATCGACGATCGGGCGCGTCGCCTCCACGGGATACGCAACGTCCTTGGAGCGGCCCCGCGGCACGACGATCCGGATCGGCGCTCCCCCGCGCGTCTTGCCGGCGTCGACGGTCTCGAACGGGCCAACTGCGAACGCGACGAGATACGACGGCAGCGGCTTGGTCTCGGCGAACTCGACGAGCTTGTGGCCATCGCCGAGATCCTTCTCGCTGACGATCGGCGTGTTGGCGAAGGCCGCGAGCGCCTTGGTGGTCTTGATCGACAGCTTCCACGGCGCCTTGAACGACGGCTCGTCGAAGCACGGGAACGCCTCTCGCGCGTCGGTGGCCTCGAACTGCGTGTACGCGTACCAGTCGCCGCCTTCCTGCGCG
>JACCYD010000522.1 GCA_013696695.1 Deltaproteobacteria bacterium
GACAAGTTGCGAGGCAAGCCGCGTCACATGGTCGGCATCGACGAGACCGCGGCGATCCAGACGAAGCTGCTCGAGAACCTTGTGCTGCGCGCGGTCGGCCCGCGGCTCGGCGATTTCAACGGCTCGCTCTGCATGGTGTCGACCCCGGGTCACATCCTCGACGGCATGTACTACGAGGCGACCCGGCCAGGCGGCACGCTGCATCGGCCGTGGTCGGAGCGCAACGATCCGATATTCGCGGACTGGAAGCGTTGGAGCTCGCATCACTGGACGCTGAAGGACGGCATGAAAACCGTCCCGGCCATCGCGCGGCTGTGGGCCGAGGCGCTGGTCGAAAAGGACGCGAACGGCTGGAGCGATACCAACCCGATCTGGCGCCGTGAGTACCTCGGCGAATGGGCCGCGGACGACACCACGAACATCTACCAGTACCAAGCGACGCTCGAAGACGGCACACCGTGGAACCAGTGGGACCCGGAGCGGCTGCCGTCGGGATTCGCCAAGTTGCCCGACACGTTCTCGGACTGGCTCTACGGCTACGGGCTCGACATGGGCTCCAAGGATCCGTTTGCGAACAACGTGTTCGCGCTCTCGCCGTCGGACCCGAAACGCGAGCTGTGGCACGTGTATTCGTTCGGCAAGACGAAGATGTACGCGAAGCTCATCGCCATCCACCTCATCGGCGAGGAGGCCGTCGAGAAGGTGCTGCGCGGCGAGCGGGTCGACTACGACGCGCCGGGCGGCGGCTGCTTAGAGGTGACGGGCTGGCCGGCTGCGATCGTTGCCGACCTTGCAGCGCTTGGCGAGGCCGTCATTGACGAACTGGCGAACGTGTACGGCATCCGCATCGAGGGCGCCGAGAAGAAGGGCAAGCACGCGACGATTGAGGGCGCGAACGGTGACCTAGTCGATGGCCGGATCAAGATATTGAAAGGCTCCGAGCTCGAAGGGCAGCTCCAGCAGCTCCAGTGGAAGCGCGACGAGTACGGCCAGGTCAAAGAGGGCAAGGGCGACCGGAACGACCACGCCGACTCGTTCATTTACATCCGGCGCAAGCTCATCGCGATGTTCGCGACCGGCCAGGTAGCACCGGAGACGCGCTACGCCGACCCGATGGCACTGGACGAAGGCGACGCATCGACCGCTACGGAGTTTGATGCGTTGCTAAACGAGGGCGGTTTCGGTGAGGATTGGGGCTAACCAGACGCAACCGGGCTGCAATAGCAGCTGTTTTGCAAGAGGATCCGCTCCATGCCCATCTATCCGCCCCTGTTCCGAGGCTCGATCGCCAACGCCACAACCGCATACGTCGGCGTCCCGGTCGCGTCGAGTGGTCGCGTCTATCTCGACATCGAATGGAAGGACGCGACCAGTGCCGCGACCATCACGCTCGAGACAACCGGGCAGGATTCCGATTCGGCCCCGGTTGCAGTGACCGGCGCCGCTAACGTCTGGAAGGCCGACCCTGCTGTGATCGCGGGACCGACGGCCGTTGGAGCAGGCTCGACGAAGGTCCAGACATCGAACATCAACGGCCGCCGCGCGCGGCTGAAGATTGTCACCACGGCGATCAGCGACCTCGAGATCTACTCGGCGACGCCGTGAAGCCGACGACGGCCGAACTCCTTTCTCTGCTCGCCGAGCGCGCCCCCGGTTTGCGCGCGGCCGGCGTGACGTCGTTCACGGTTGACGGGTTCACCGCGCAGCTCACCGCGCACGATCCGCCGCTCGAGCAGGGAGCCGCACGCGATGACGACGCCGGGCCTACTGACGCGTTCGACGATCCCATCACATTCGGTCGTAGCCGGGGCGTTCCTGGCTATCGGCGCGAGGAAAGCGAGACCGAATGAGCCACGACCTGACGAACTGGTGGAACGCGGATAAAACCAAGGTCCACGGCACGCTGATGGCTTACGTGCAAGCCGTCGAGGAGGAGCAGTCGGCAATCTACGACCGCTTCGTCAAGCTCGAGGCGCTCTACGACCCGTACGCTACGACCAGCGATGGTGTCGACCGGATCGGCGTGGTCGAGAACGTCATCGCGGCCAACATCGACACCGTTGCGGCGGTCGTGGCTGCGACGGACATCCGCGCCCGCTTCCAAACCGACGGCGCCGACTGGGATATGCAGCGCACCGCGCGCCGGCTGGAGTGGTACGCAGAGGAACTCGGCACCCGCTACCAGATCGCGCAGAAGTGCCGGACCTCGTTCAAGCTCGGCGGCGCCCTCAAGGGGACTGGGCTTATCAAGGTCTACATCGACCAGTTCGACGAGATCCGGGTGGAGCGCGTGCTTGTGGACGATGTCATCGTGGACGAGCAAGAGTGCAAGAACGGCGGGAAGCCGAAGCAGATCCACCAGCGGATGACGGTCG
>JACCYD010000864.1 GCA_013696695.1 Deltaproteobacteria bacterium
TCTGGCTATGTGCCAGCGTGTGCTTCGCAGTGCTGGTGATCGCGCCCCGCACCAGCGCGAAGGTCTCGGGCTTCATTTCGATCTGCGCCAACTGCTCGATGTTCGCGCTGTGGTCGTGGATGCTGACCCCGATCCTGGTCGGTGCGGGGCCCGCGCTCACGCTGGTCACGCTCGTCGTTCCGCTGCGCCTGTTACGTCGGCCGTGGCCGATCGCGCTGCTCGCCGCGCTCGCAACCCTGGCGCCGTGGTTGCTGCAACCATTTGGCGTGCCCGCGGGTTTCACAGTCGACGGGCCGAATCTCATCCTGCACACTGCGGCCTCGAACCTCGAGCCCGTCGCGGTGCTGGTCGGGGTGTCGTTCTACATCGCCGCGCTGATCTTGATGACGGGCCTGTTCGTCCGGATCGCCGACGACGACCGGCGCGCGGCCCGGCGCAAGATGCAGACCCAGACCTGGCAGCTGCGGCAGCTGATGCCGAAGCCCACCACGTTGCGTTAAGGCGCCGGGATCCAGAAGTCCCGCGGGTACAGCCGATGGAGCTTGGCGAGCTTCGGATCCTTGTACGTCGCCTCGAGGTAGTCCTCCCACGCGGCGAGCTGCTTCTCGGGGCCGATCACGAAGTACGTCCCCTTCGGGTCGAGGCTGCCGTAGCCGGGCAGCACCTTGCCGTACGCGGCTTCCATGCGCGCGAACAGCTTGGTAGCGAGATCGGGTTGCTTCGACATCTCGAGCACGCGCGTGCGGAATGCCTTGACGATGTCGGGCGTCTGGCCATCGACCAGGTTCGCCGCCATCGCACTCGCGCGCGATTCGTAGCCGCTGGCAACCCGCGATGAAAAAGCGGTCGCGATCGCGTAGCGGGCGATCGCCGGATCGGGCTTCGCTTTCTTGAGCTGATCGATCACGAACTTGAGTGTCGTCGGCAACAGCGGCGTGCGCTCGGCGTAGTAGACGAGCACGCCACCGTCGATGTTCGGGCGCAGGCCGTTCGAATACGCGAGGCCGGCGGCCCACGTCTTCATGAAGATGCTGTGGCCGCCATGACCGGTATAGAGGTTCGACGCCAGGTACTCGATGACGGCGTCATCGGTGACGTCGCCATACCAGGTGGCAGGGACGAGGTTCAGGAACACGCCGCTCGACGTGCCGGGTGCGACGAGGCCGACAAACCGTGGAGCGACGGCCGACGGATCGCGACCCATGAGGCGATCGTGAAACGGGCGCTCGAGGACCGGACCGGTAGAGGCGCTGGCGTGCTGGGGAATCGGCAGGTCGCGGACCAGCTTCTCGAGCTCGCCGGCGAGAGCTGCCTGCGTCGCCCGCGAGGCGACCTCGACGAGCCGAGCATGCGGGCCCTGGATGATCTGGGAGCGCAGCGCCTCGATCTTGACGAGCGCCGTGGGTGCGCCGACTTTCAGATCACCGGCCATCTGGCGCGCGAGGTACTTCCAGTCGGCGGCGAGGGAACCGTCGGGCAGGTCGGCGAGCAGCGCGGACAGATCCTTGCCGGCGGCGATCGCGAGCGGCTTGGCGGCGCCGGAAAGCTTGGTCGCGGCGTCGTAGGCCTTGTTCGCGGCCTTCGGCTTGTCCTTCGCGTCGTCGAGCTTCGCGAGCGACTTCGCGAGGTCGACGAGCTGTGCACGAGGCAGCTTGCTCTGATCGCCGAGCATCGCGAGGAACCTGGTGACCTCGTCGGTGACCTTGGCGTCGTTCGGGTCGAGGAGCTGCCAGCGCAGCCGATGCAGATCGTGCATCTGCGTCAGGAACGACGACGTGTGCGCCTGCAGCGTGGACTGGTGGCGCCACGCATCGCGCGGATCGTTGACCCAACCCTCTTCGGCGCCGAGCATGCGCGCGCGCAGGCCGGTGATGCGCTGATCCACCAGATCGCGGAGGCGCGGCACGTTCGCAGGTCGCCAGTCGGGCGTGAATAACACCCTCCGCATCCAGCCGAACGCGGTCTTGGTTTCGGCGGCGCCATTGCCCGCGCCGGCGACCACCAGCTCGATCCGGCCGGTGCGATCATCGTCGACGAAGTACACCGACAGCTCGAGGATCTCCTTGCGGATCTGCTCGCGCATCTCGTCGGCGGCGATCGGCTTGCCGTCGACGATCACGCCCGCGTCGGACAGCAGCGCCGGCAGTGCCGCGAGGTACATCCCGTCGTCGGGGGGCACGACGTTGTTG
>JACCYD010000873.1 GCA_013696695.1 Deltaproteobacteria bacterium
TACGACGCCCTTGTCGACGCCCCCTCAAACGGTCGCCTCTTTCAGAGCCGAATCCGCAACGCCTTCCCGTGCCATCGCGCCGAAGTCGGCGAAAGGTGATCCCGAAGCGTCAACGCAGTAGTGTTAATTAATTAATTAATCCAGCGTCACGTGATCGCGCTGCCACGCGCGCTGCACGAAGATCGCCACCTCGACGAACAACGTCAGCGCGACGTTGACCGCGGCACACGCCACCGCGACCTCGACCGCGGGGATCACGACCAGCCACGTCGGGCTCGGCAGCGACACGAACGGCGGCGGGAAGAACGCCCAGACCAGACCGGCGGTCGTCATCGACAGCGTCAGCCCGAACCACGCGATGCCGTTCGCCGCGGCGAGGCGCTCGCCGAGGGTACGGTACGAGCGCAATACCCACATGCTCGCGAACAGCTGCACCAGCATCGCGGCGCTGCCGTACTTCACCAGCGTCGAGGCGATGTGGCCCTGCGCCGGCAGGAACGACGGCGAGAACCGTTGACCGACGAGCCCGATCAACCCTGCATAGACGACGAAGAACGCAGGCACCGACACCACGAGGGCGCGCACATCGAAGCGCAGCACGCGGCGCTTGATCAGCAGCACCGCGAGCAAGGTCCCGAATAGCGCGCCACCCGCGACCAGGGCGATCCTCCACGCGCGATCCTCGAGCACGTCGCTGTCGGCGCGCTCCTCGGCGAGCTCGACGATGCGTTCGTTGACAAACGTGCGCGTGCGATCGGCCGCGCTGACACGACGAGCAGCTTCGTCGTCGAGCGCGAGCAGCTCCGTCAACGTGCGACCGAGACCGTGCCCCGGCGCCGGGATACCGAGCAGGGCGGCTACCGTCGGCGACACGTCGATCAACCGCGCGTCGAACAGCGTCGCCCCCGGCCGAACACCCGCCCCTGCGAGCACCAGCGGCACGGTGACGACCTCGGGCTCCAGCCCGCCGTGACCACCGCGATTGGTATGGCCGTGATCCGCCGTGATCACGACCGCGTCGCGTGACAGGTCGATCCGGCCGAGCGCCTTCTCCAGGGCGTGATCGGCGGCGAGTGCGGCGTCGCGATAGGGCTCGCTGCCCGCGCCGGTGCTGTGACCCGCGAGGTCGACGGCACCGACCAGCAGCACCACGAGCTCGGCATCGCCGGCCACCAGCGCCGCGCTTGCTTCGGAGAACCCGCCCGGCCACGGCGCATAGCGCGCGTCGTCGAACGGCGACATCAGATCTGCGTCGGGATCGCGAACCGCACGGGCGACCGGATCGCGGGGCGCGGCGACTTCACTCGCGCCCTCGTCGTCGATGTCGATCTCGATCGGCTCGATCTCCGCCCGCTGCTTGTGCAGATCGCCGCGGCGCCGAAGGAACAACCGCGGCAGCACGTCGTAATCGGTCGCGGTCGCGACGCGCAGCCCGGCGGATCGCGCGCGATCCATCAACGAATCGAGCAGCACCGGCGTGGCGTGATGGTTCGTGCGCACGCCACTCGCGCTCGGCGGCACCCCGGTCAGGATCGCCACGTAGTTCGGGCGCGACCACGTCGGGTAATGCGAGGCGGCCTCGATGTCGACCCCGCGCCGCCGCAGGTCATCGAGGAACGGCAGCTCGTACGATCGATCGGCGCGTAACCCATCGATCACCACCAGGTAGACCCGGCGGGCGAGCCTGGGCACCGGGGCGGGATCGATGACGGGCGACACCCGCGCGAGCGCCGGCTGGACCTGCTCGAGGTCGAACATGAACGAGCTGCCTGCGAAGCCGGCCTGGATCGCGCCGACCGTGCCGAGGACCAGCAAGGCGAGCGCGGCGGCCACGACCTGGCGGGTCGGTGCGGTCACCGGGCGCTCGAGCCGTGTCATTCACGAGTCTAGCGCCGGCCGGGCCGCTACCAATGTTCGTGATTGGCGCCGCTCCATCCCCGTGATATCGATGATCACGATGTGGTATCTGGGTTCTGTTCCGCACCAGCCCGACGTAGCGAACGCCTGAATCGTTCACGCGCTCTTTTTGCCTACGTTGTTCTGTTGTTGCGAGGATTCCCATGGACACCCAGCTCAAGCTGCTCGGCCGCGATGCTCCCCTTGCGGTCGACCCGATCAAACACCTGAAGCCCGGCATCGACCCGTCGACGCTGTTTCACCGGCAGCTCCTCGATGGCGCGTTCTGGCAGCGCATCCCCGCCTACCGGTTGATCGACGAGGCGACGTTTCTCGATCACACCTGGCAGGCCAAGAACACGATCACGAACCCGGCGAAGCTCCTGCAGGCGGTCCAGCACCTGGTGCCGCAGAGCTTCTACGACGATGTGGCGGATGGCTTTCACAAGTCGCCGATGTCGATCCGGGTGTCGCCGTATCTGCTGTCGCTGATCGATTGGTCCGATGCGTACAACGATCCGTTGCGCCGGCAGTTCGTGCCGGTCGCCTCGCGGCTGCTCCCCGATCACCCGAAGCTGACGCTCGATTCGCTCCACGAGCAGGCCGACGCACCGGTCCCGGGCCTCACGCACCGCTATCCCGATAAGGCGCTGTTCCTCGCGCTCGACACCTGCCCGGTGTACTGCCGGTTCTGCACGCGGTCGTACGCGGTCGGCGTCGATACCGACGAGGTCGAGAAGGTCTCGCTCAAGGCCACCGAAGAGCGGTGGGAGCGCGCGTTCAAGTACATCTCGGAGCGCCCGGAGCTCGAAGACATCGTGGTCTCCGGCGGTGACAGCTATCAGCTCAAGGCCCGCCAGATCACGCTGATCGGCAACCGCCTCCTCGAGCTGCCGAACATCCGCCGCATCCGGTTCGCCACCAAGGGCCCGGCCGTGATGCCGATGAAGCTGATCACGGATCACGAGTGGATGGATGCGCTGACCGCCGTGGTCGAGCGCGGCCGCAAGCTCCACAAGGAAGTCGTCCTCCACACCCACTTCAACCACCCGAACGAGATCACCGCGATCACCAAGCGCGCCCTCGATCTGGTGTTCGAGCGGGGCATCATCACGCGCAACCAGTGCGTGCTGCAGCGCGGGGTCAACGACTCGATCGCGACGATGCAGCTGCTGGTCAAGCGCCTCGGCCACTGCCAGGTGCAGCCGTATTACGTCTACGTGCACGATCTCGTGAAGGGCGTCGAGGATCTGCGCACCACGCTGCAGACGGCGCTCGATATCGAGAAGGCCGTGCGCGGCACCACCGCTGGCTTCCACACGCCGACGTTCGTCGTCGACGCACCGGGTGGTGGCGGCAAGCGCGTCGCCCATAGCTTCGAGCATTACGATCGCGTCACCGGCGTCTCGGTGTTCGCCGCGCCGTCGGTCAAGCCCGGCTTTTTCCTGTACTTCGATCCGGTCGACACGCTCGAGCCCGCCGTGCAGGAGCGGTGGAAGAGCGAGAGCGAGCGGCAGAAGATGGTCGACGATGCGATCGACGCGGCGCGGGCCAACCAGGCCTCGAGCGCACGCGCTTCCAGCGTTCGCTGACGTCATCGCGAAGCTCGGCGTGCGCCGAGCGTTCCTGACCAAAACGCGATGATAGGGTCGCGTCCACATGCGTAGCTTGCTGTCGATCGTGGCGTTCGTCATCGGGTGCGCCCACCCGGTCCCCCCAACGAGACCGGTTGCGTGTCCGGTCAGTGTCGCGCCACCACCTGCGCCGGTCGCTGCGGCCATCAAGCCGCTCGACGAAGCACAGGCGATCGCGCGCGTCGACGCTTTCCTCGCCGCCGTCGACAGCCACGACGCCAAGGCGTTCGAGACCAAGACGGCCACCGGCTTCCTGTGGTTTCTGCACGGGCGCACGTACGACCGCCCGACGTTGATCAAGTCGATCGTCAGGCGCGTGGAGCAAAAGGCGCCTTCGCCCACCCGCAGCTGCCAGCGTCACAAGGTGATCGCCAGCGCGACGTCCACGGTGGTCGCGGCGGATTGCAGCGAGCGCTACGCCGCGCACGAGGACATGCCCGGCTACGAATACGCGAGCTTCACGAACGTCGTCCTGATCCCCGAGGACAACGCCTGGAAGGTCGCGTTCTGGACGTTCCAGACGTCGGGTCTCGAGTCCGAGCGCGACATGTGGAACGACACGCTCCAGCGTGGGATGGGCTTCAGGAAGTCCGCGAACCAGCACCTGGTCGATGCGGTGAAAGGGCGCAAGCCAGGCCGCGCGCTCGACATCGCGATGGGCTCCGGTCGCAACGTCCTGTTCCTCGCAGGCGCAGGCTGGAAGGTCACCGGCGTCGACCTCTCCGACGCGGGCATCAAGCTCGCCACCGAGGCAGCTGCGAAGCAGAAGGTGAAGTTCGAGGGCGTCGTGCAGGACATCGCGAAGTACGACCTCGGCACGGCGAAGTGGGATCTGGTCACGCTGATCTACGCGGGCACCGATCCGAAGTTGATCGCGCGCATCAAGCCCAGCATCAAGAAGGGCGGCCTGTTCGTCGTCGAGTTCTTCCACAAGGACGCCACCATGGGCACTGGCGTCGGCGGCTTCGAAGCCGGCGAGCTCGCGAAGCAGTTCACCGACGGCTGGACGATCGTCAAGGACGAGGTGGTCGAGGACATCGCCGACTGGGCCTCCGCAAGACCAAGGTCGTGCGGTTCACCGCGCAGAAGAGATAGTCATCGTCAGCGCGTACACGGCACGATGCCGATCGCATCGAGCTCGTTCCATCCCGACACGCGCTGCGAATCGAGGGACACGCGCACGCTCGCGATCGGCTCCTGCGTGCAGCGCATACTGAACACGCTATGGGCGCTCGCGCCGGCTGGCGGCGCGGCACCGATCGGCACGTCGATCCGCCGGCCCTTCACGGTGATCAGCTCGATCTTGTCGATCGCGCCCGGATTGAACGTCTCGTAGACCTCGACGCCCGACACCCGATCCGGCCGGTCGAAGCCGACCTCGATGTACTCCGCGCGATCGTCGGCGCCCTGCGAGGCCCACGCCTTGTTGTGATCGCCGTACGCCGGATACACGTCGGGGGCGCCGAGGATCTGATTCGCGGACCACGCGTCGGCCGAGTATTGCGTCGAGAAGTCGACCACCGACGCCGCCCACACGATCAGCCGCGTCGGGAGATCGGGTTGCTTGACGACACGCTTCTTGAGCGGCTTGCCGGCGAGCTCGGCATCGAGCGCGGCCGTGAGCCGGCGATACACCTCGTCGTCGATCCGGCCGTACCGATGGTCATTGCAGATCAGCGCGCGTCTCATCATCAAGTTCGCGACCGGCGTGTCGAGGTCGACGAGGTCGATCCCAATCGGAAACCCACACGGATCCGGCTCGGGCGATTTCGCCTCGACCTGCGCACCACAGGCAGCGAGCATGACCAGCAACCACCGCATCACCACGAGTGTGACCGAAACTTTCGCGTAAACTCGATCTCGATGAACGAAGCTGTGACGAGGTTGCGCGAGGCGGTGGTCGAACGTGTGCTCTCCGGCGCAGGCAAGGCCACCAGAGACGCGCGGCGGGCGGCGTTCGACAACCGCGAGGTGCCCGAAGCTGCGCGCTCGTTGATCGACAAGGTCACCAAAAATGCCTGGAAGGTCACCGACGAGGATGTCGCCGCTGTCCGACAGGCCGGGATGTCGGATGACGAGATCTTCGAGCTCGCGGTGGCGGCGGCTTTGGGTCAATCGACCCGGCAGCTCGATGCGGCGTTCGCTGCGCTCGACGAAGCAACCAAGGCGGCCAAGTGAGGCTCCCTACCCTCGACACCGGCCATACCTTCGGCAAGAAGGCGCTGTTCACGTTGATCCGCGTGCTGTCGGGCCATCGCGCGCCCGATGTCGTCAAGACGCTGACCTATCGCCCGGAGTTCTTCGGCGGGCTGATGTCGCCGGTGTTCCAGGAGGTCATGCGCGGGCCGTCGGCCTGGTCGATCGGCGATCGCGAGCTGATGGCGGCATACGTGTCCAAGGTCAACGAGTGTGAGTTCTGACTGCGCTCGCACGCCGCGGTCGCGGCGAAGGTGATGGGTAACGACAGGGTCGACGCGGTGATCAAGGATCTGGCGACGGCGCCGATCACCGAAGGGTTGCGCGCGACGCTCGGCTTGTTGAAGAAGGTCACGCAGGCGCATGGCGACGTCACCGCGAAGGACATCGAGCCGCTGCTCGCGCAGGGCGTCACGCGCTCGCAGATCGAGGACGCGCTCGCCGTGTGCTGGTGCTTCAACGTGATCACGCGCCTCGCGGATACGTTCCAGTTCGAGGTCGGGCCGCAAGCGGCGTTCGATGCCAGTGCGAAGGCGCTGCTCGGGCGCGGCTACAAGCTCTAGGCTGCTAGAACTTCGCTTCGATCGTCTTCAGCGCGATCGCCTTCCACGCCGCGTACGCTGGCTGCTTCTTCCACGCGTGTTCGGCGATCGTCGAGTGCTCGCCGTCCTTGTCGACGCCGACGATGAACGGCATCCCCTTCTCTCGCTGCGCCGCCGAGGTCTCGAGGTTGACGCTGCCGACGACCTTGTCCTTGAGCGCGATCTTCGCC
>JACCYD010000889.1 GCA_013696695.1 Deltaproteobacteria bacterium
CCGCGAAACGGCAACGTTCGATAGAGCGCCGAGTACAGCGCGACGCAGAACCCGAACTGATCGGTGCTCGGCGTGATCTCGCCGCCTGCAAACTGCTCCGGCGCCATGAAGCGCGGCGTTCCGAGCAGCGTACCCGTCCGAGTCAATCGATCCGAGATCCCTCGCATCGCGGGCTGCGTCTCGTCTGGATCGGCGCTGCTCGCGAGTGCAGGTACCGGCGTCGGTTCGCCATCGGCGGCGCGGGCGAGCCCGAAATCGACGACGCGTGCCCGACCATCTCGACCGACGAGGACGTTCTCGGGCTTGAAGTCGCGATGGATCACGCCGGCCTCGTGCGCCGCCGCGATGCCGCGACCTGCTTGCACGAACATCTCGACGATGTCTGGCCACGCTCGATCGCCACGCAACCACTCTGCGAGCGTGACGCCCTCGACGTACTCCATCGCGAAGTAGACGCGCCCCTCGAACACGCCGATGTCGAACACCGAGACCACGTTCGGGTGAGACAGCCGCGCGGCGGCCTGCGCTTCCCGGAGTAGACGGGCGCGCACGTCGTCTTCGCGCGACGAGCCGCGCAACAGCTTGAGCGCGACCCGCCGATCGAGCTCGGGATCGTACGCCGCATAGACGACGCCCATGCCGCCGGCGCCGAGCCGTCCGAGCACGAGGAAGCGGCCAACGGTCGCGCCGCGCCGCAGCTCGCTGTCGAACACCGGCTTCGAGTCGCGGGTGATGTCCGACGAGATCTCGACGCGCGCGAGCTCGGCGACGAACTCCTCGCAATCCCGGCAGCTCGCGACATGGCGATGCGCGGCTTCGGCCTCGTCGACTGGAAGCTCGCCGGCGAGCAGCTGCGCACCGGTGGTCTCGTCGAGGTGCTCGGTCATGCGCGATCCCGAAACAATCCGCTGAGCGTCAGATCGAGATGGCTGCTGACCACGCGCACGATGCTCAACAGGCCGTCATCGTCGATGCGCAACCGCCGCTTGAGCGCTCCGCGCGCCGCCTCGATCAGCGCCGCCCTCGCCTGCTCGAGCCGCCGGAATGCGGTGGTCTTGTGCACGCTGAAGATCGCGCCGATCTGATCGATGTTGAGGCGCTCGGCGTAGTGATAGCGAAGCACCGCGCGGTGGTTGTCGGGAAGCGAGTCGATCGCTTCGGCGAGCGAAGCGCCGACCTCGATGCGGTACCGGTCGAGCAGCGCGGCGAGCTCGGGATCCGAGCCCGCGGCGGGCAACAGGGCGGCGAGCTCGTCGGCATCCTCGCGCGGAGATTCGCGCGCGTGGACGCGTCGGTAGTTCAAGGCGGTGCGCACGGCGACGGCGCGAACCCAGCCACCCAGCTCGCCGCGGCCGGTGTACTCGGCGATCCGCGGAGGCGTCTCGGCGTTGCCGACGAACAACCGTTCGCGCACCTGCTGCTTGACCTCATCGGCATCGCTGACCGCATTCGCCATCTTGCCGAGCGCCGCGTTGATCGTCGGACCGTAGACCCGCTCGAACGCGGCGAGCGCGGCTGGATCGCCCGCGGCACAAGCACACGTCAGGTAGAGCTGATCGAATCGCACGGACGCCGAGACCTCGCAGCGTGCGCCGACGAACTCTGCGAACCGCTCGTAATCGATGACGACACCCGGCCACCGCTCGACTCCGAGCGCGTGCCCGTCGCGGACGGCGCGCTGAAGCTCGCTCGGATCAGCCATCGATCACAGCCTCGCTCGGGGGCGAGGCGCCGTCCAGCGCACGTGACAGGTGGTGACAGCCGCCGTGCGCGCAACCAGTGCCCCTCGAAATGTGTCCTCCGGTTGTGGCTCCGCTGGGAACGATCGGCAACTTCCGTCTGATGTCGTGCATCGGGCGCGGCGGAATGGGCGAGGTCTATCGGGCCGTCCACACCGATATCCAGACGGAAGTGGCCGTCAAGCTGCTGCATCCGGAGATCTCGCGCGAGGTCGAGCACGTCCAGCGGTTCTTCAACGAGGCGCGCGCCGTCGGTCGCGTCAAGCACGCGGGCATCGTCAAGATCTTCGATGTCGGCTTCCACGACGATCGCGCGTACTTGATCATGGAGCTGCTCGAGGGCGAGTCGCTCGCGCAGCGGCTCGCGCGCGGCCGCATGTCGGCGACGCAGATCGCGGAGGTTGGACGCCAGATCGCGAGCGTGCTCGATTCCACGCATCGCGCCGGCGTCACCCACCGCGATCTCAAGCCCGACAACATCTTCCTCGTCACCGACGACGATCTCGGCGGACGCGAGCGCGTCAAGGTCCTCGACTTCGGCATCGCGAAGCTCTCGGGCCCGATGGCGACCGGCTCGGTGCCGCGCACCGTCGGTGCGATCGGAACCCCGGCGTACATGGCGCCCGAACAGTGGGCCGATTCGTCCAAGGTCACCGCGGCGGCGGATACCTACTCGCTCGGTTGCGTGTTGTTCGAGATGGGGTGCGGTCGCCCGCCGTTTCGCGCCGCGACCATGGCCGAAGCGTGCGCGAGCCATCTCCACGCCGCACCGCCAGCGATGCGCTCGCTGTATCCCGATACGCCGCCCGCGCTCGACGCGCTCGTCGGTCGCTTGCTCGCGAAGGAGCCGCTCGAGCGCCCCGTGATGTCGGAGATCGCCGCCGAGCTCCGCGCGTTCGGTAGCGACGTCCTGCCGCTCGCGCCCACGATCGGCGCGTGGAGCCCCACGCCGCCGCGCGTTACCGCGCCGACCACGATCGAGCTCGGCACCGGCGAAGTGCACAAGACCAAGCCGGTTCACCGCGCGATCGTCGGGTCGCTCGTCGTGGGCGTGCTGGTCGGCGGACTCGCGATTCTCACGACCCTGCTGCGTGGCTCGGGTGAGCCGGTTTTGGTCGACGCCCCGCCCGCGGCGGTGTCCCACGCACCGACCGCGACACCGATCGTCGAGGTCGTGCCGCGCGTCGTGACGCCGGCTTCGCGCGCTACGACCGAGCATTCGCGCGCGCTCGAGCTCGCGAAGACGCAGGCCGCGGGTTCCGGTTCGAGCGCACCCGACGTCGCATCGAGCTCGCGCATGCCGGTTTCGGATTCGCGCGTGCCGGCACGTGTCGGTCGCGATCGCGCTGGTTCGCCGAACCGCACCGCGCCGAACCGCACTCCGCCCCGCGCCGCGCCGGCGTCACCCGCAGCGATCACGCCTGCAGCCCCACCTTCAACCTCACCCACTCGTTCGCCCCCTTCCACTTCGGCCCGCTCCAAGTTCGATGGCGTCGACCTTGGCAGCGACGGCATTCCCACCAAGCGTTGATATGAAGATCCACACACCGATCGCGATCCTCAACGTCGCGGCGATCCTCGCGACGGTGCTCGCAACGACCGCGACCGCCGCCGCAGACTCGCGCACCGATCAAGCCGACGCGCTGTTCCGCCAGGGTCGAGCCCACGCGGCCGCCGGTCGTCTCGCCGAAGCCTGCGCCGCGTTCGACGACAGCCAGCAACTCGCGCCGGCGACGACGACCCTGTTCAACCAGGCTGACTGTCGAGAGAAGAACCGTCAGCTCGCGACCGCATCGCGGTTGTTCGCGCAAGCCGAGCG
>JACCYD010000905.1 GCA_013696695.1 Deltaproteobacteria bacterium
CCGCAACGTCTACCCGCTCTGGCTCGATGCCGGCATCGCGGTCGATGTCGTCGCGACCGCATTCGACGAGGGCTCGGTCCGCGTCGCCGTGCTCGGTCCGCTGCGCAACGGCAGGCGCGATGTCATCGCGTCGGGCGGATATTCGACGCCGCGCTCGAACGTCGAGCTGACGATCGAGACCACCGAGCGCAGCGAGTATCTGGTCGTGGTCGGCTCGCATCGCCTCGAGAGCGCCACCAGCTACCAGCTGACGGCGCACTGCCCGGATTGCACCAGCGAACAGACCGACGTGCTCGCGGTTCCGAAAGCAGGCGCGCTGGTCGGTACCGGCGGCATCGTTTCGATGCAGCTCGGCAACGTGCTCGCGGATCGCGACTTCGACATCGAGGTCGAGCTGTGGGCCTCGCCTCCCGCGCAGTGGTGGAACGGCACCAAGGTCGCGACCAGCGTCGCTTCGGGCACGCAGGTCAACGTCATCGTTCCCTCGACCGTCGCCGCGGCCGATGATCTTCGCCTCGTCGTGCGCGAGGCCGGTGGGCGCGTGCTCGACACCGGCGTGGTGACGCGGTTTGCTCCGGTGCTCGCGCCGATGGTGCGCACCGACGCGTTGCTCTACGGCGATCTCGTGAGCGTCGGTGCGAGCGGCATCGCGGGCGCGTTCGAAGGCGTGATCTCGTTATCGCTGCGCAGCGAAGTCCGCGCCGTGACGATCGCCGACGCGGACATTTACATCGATCTCCCCGGGCAGGTCGGCAACGGCTTCAACGCGTTCGATGCTGCGTTCAACCCGGAGCTGTTCGACGAGCAGGGCACGCTGAACCCGAACCTGCCGACGAACGGCGAGCTGCTCTCGATCGGCACGATCGACGGCAACGGTGGCTACCGCCGCATGGGATGTTTCGAGTACTGCAACGATCTTTCGGGTCAGGAGACCTGCACCGGTGGCCCGCGAACCTGCCCGTAGGGCTCGGCACCGATGATCGAGCTGCTTCATCAAGGCGGCCCGACGATGTTGTGGATCCTCGGCCTGGTGTTGCCGGGGTTGGCGCTCATGATCCTTCACATCGTGCTGCACCGCGGCTGGTCGTTGTGGGCGTCGGTCGGGATGATGGCGGTCGAAGCGATGTGCCCACCGAGGTCGACTTCGAGAACGCTCGGATCACCCGCGCGATGCTCACTCGTCGAGCGTGGCGAGCATCAAGCCGGTGAGACCGCCGCGGGTGGTGACGCGCGCCTCGATGCCGTTCGCAGGCGCGGGTGATAGCGGCGTGCGCTCGGCGACCAAGGCGAGCGCGACGACGTGCTTGCATGGCTGGATGCTGCTCGGGCAGCTGCAGCCGTAGCGCGATAGATCGGCGCTGATGAACAGCTCGTACTCGGCTTCGCCGCGGTAGCGCGCCCACCGGAGGTCGCCATCGATGCCGGCGCGACGCCACGCTTTCGGATCGGCGATCTCCTCGGCCGCGTACAGCCGGTTGCCGGCGAACTTGCGCACGCGCTTCTCCATGCTCTGACCGCGGCGGAGCTGCCGCGTGCTGACCACCGTGTGCGCCAACCCGCGCGCAGTCTCGACGCCTTCGCGGGACAGCTCGTTGTGACTGACGTCGACCTCCTCGAGTGCGCTGAACCCGCGGGTGCCGGCGATCGGCGCGATCGTCTCGTCGGTGAGCCCGAGGTTGACGAGCCCGAGCGAGTGCAGCGTCGCGGCGAGCGGGAGCTTGGCGAGTGCGACGAAGGTCTTCGCATCGAGCTGGCCGTTGCGGACGGCGAGATGCGTGAGAGCGGGGAGCCGGAGAGGTTCGAGGAAGGCGAGCACCGTCGACACCGGCGTGTCGTCGAGATCGAGCGTCAGGCGCTCGACGCGCGGCAGCCGGGTCTTGCTGAGGAACTCGACGGTGGCCTCGGTGACCACGACCTCGAGGTCACGCACGCCGAGCTCGAGCGGGATCACCGAGCTGAGGCTCGGCACGCGGAGCTCCAGCCGCTCGAGCGACGGGGACAAGGTTTGCTGATCGAGCGCGAGTCCGTACGGGTGCTGGATCGACAGCGAGCGCAACGACCGCTGCATCAGCGCCGGAGGCAACGTGCCGACACAATCCTCGAGCGCCAGCGCGCGAAGCGATTCCGGCGCGGCGGCGGCGATCGCAGCATCGATCGCGGTCGAGCATGTGCGGCGCAGCGTGATCGACTCGACGAGCTCGCACACCCGCAGGCGAAGCAACTGCTCCCAGACCGCAGGCGCGACCGGCTCGCCGATCGCGTCGATGCCTTGCACCAGCCCGTAGCGCCAGCGCACGCCGATCCGCGTCGCGAGCTGCGGTCCGAGCCCGCCGAGGAAGTACGCCTCGTGGCGTTTAAGATGGCGGTCGAAGCGAGCGACCTCGTCGTCGTTACCGCTCGCGGATGCGATGCCGAGCGCGATCAGCTCGCCGAGCGGATCGCCGTGTTCCTGCAACCAGTCCGCATAGACGCTGTAGGGGCCCACGTTGTCGGGAGCCTCGCGGATCTGACGCTCGAGCTCTGGATTGCGGGCTTCGGTGACGGCCGCTTCCGGATCCGCGAGATGTCGATCCACGAGCTCGTCGAGCAGGCTGGTCGACGCGGACAGCTCAGAGACCTGCGCGTGCTCCTCGAGCCACTCGCCGAGCTCCTGACCGGAGGGCGGGCGCTTCAACGTTTCGCACAGCTTCGCGAGGTCGCGGCCGACGATCTCGATGCGCCGCACCTCGATCTGCTCGGCCTTGACGAGCTCTCCGATCAGCTTCCTGGCAGCGACGACCCGATCCACGAGCCCAGAGTATTACGACCGACGGCGCCGGAACGCGAACGCGAACCCGAACAGTGCGAGGACGAGGCCGCTACTGCCGCTCGACGACGAGCAGCCACCGGAGAGATCTCCGCCGAGACCGCTGGGGCCGCCGGGCTCGCCACCGCCGGGCTCTTCGCCACCGGGCTCTTCGCCACCGGGCTCCTCGCCACCGGGACCGGCCGCGCAGAGATCCTTCTCGACCGGCTTGCCGGCCGTCTGCTCGATCCACTGCACGATCTTGTCGGTGCGAACGTAGATGCCGCCACCACCGCACGGCGTTGCCGCGCCGTCGAGGCCACGCGAGACTGCGCCGATCACGACCGGACCGCGCGCGGTCTCGAGATAGACCGGACCGCCCGAATCGCCGAAGCACGAGTCCTTGCCACCGCCGCCGGCGATGAACTCGCCGCCCGGCGAGATGCTCGTGACGCACCCACCGGGACCCGTGCAGGCGGGATCGGAGACCGGAGCCATCGCTTCGTTGAGCTTGGTGTTGTTGCCTGCGCCCGCGGTGTCGGTGAGCCCGAAGCCGACGAGGCGCACCATCGTGCTCTGTGCGAAGCCTTCCGTGAACGTGCACGCGGTGCCGATCTTGCGCGGCGTGACGCCGGTGATCGGTGCGTTCAACACGATCACCGCGACGTCGTAGCTGGTCTCCCAGTTCGGATACGCGGTGACGCTCTTGACGGTGGCCGTGATGCCGCCGGTGCCGGAGTAGTCGAGGGTGTTCGCGATCACCTGCGTCGGCTGCATGTCCGCGCAGTGACCGGCGGTGAGCACGACGTCCGGTGCGATCAGGGTGCCGGTGCACGCGCCTTGGCCGAGCACGGCCACGGTGTCGGGCCATTTGCCCGCGGGCACCGCCGTCCCACCGATGACCGGCGTCATGGTGTCGACGTCGATGTCGGGCCTCCCATCGAGCGACGACGCGGAGGCGGGGACGGCGAAACCGAAGAGCAGAGCGGCGATACCGATTCGCGACATGCGATCAGTCACGAGCAATGGCTGCGCCACGTCCGGGTTGCACAACTCGCGCAGATCACCGCGCGAGTGTGCGTGTAACCCCGTGAAGCACGTCCGGATCGCACCCGGATGTTGGTGCCGGCTCGATCGTTACTGGGGAGTTTGATTGGGGAAACAGGGGGACCATCCCCAGACGGCTGGAGTCGCCACCCCGTGATCCAGCGATGGGCCGAGCGGCCTGGGAATCAACGTTCCCGGAGCCAGGTCGCGAGCTGGTCGGCGACCCGGTTGTCGAGCACGTCGAGATGGCCGCAGTCATCGACGACGAGCTGGCGTTCCTGCGCGAACTCGAGCGCAAATCTCGGATCGGCGTGATGCCCGAGCGCACTCGCGACCGGTACCAGGCCGTCGCCCCTTCGGCCGCGGGTGGCGGCGACCGCGAAGCAGTCGACATGTGCGGGGAGTGGCAGCGGCGTGCGGGGATCCTCGCGGTGGAACGGATCCGCGGTGGACCAATCCTCATCGAGCAAATTGCCGAACCGCAGATCGGTGATGCCGGCCGAGCGGCCGCTACCGATGCGTGCGATCGGGGCCGCGTAGGGGCTGAGCTCGAGCAGCATCGCCGCCAAATTTCCCGCACGCTCGAGCGGTGCACCGTGATGTGGCGTGGCAAGGAACACGAGCTGCGTGAGCTGCGCCAGCCAGCGATGCTCGGAGCGGCGCGCGACCTCGCAGGCGCTGCGCGCGGTCAGGCCGCCCAGGCTGTGGCCGATCAACACGAGCTGCGTGATCGGTACCGGCCAGCTCGCGACCAGCTCTTCGAGCGCGTTCGCGAGCTCTCGACCGTTGGTCGAGATGTGCCGGCCGGTGTTGTAGGACGCGTAGACCGGCGTGAAGCCGTGCGATGCGAGTAGCTCGCCGTGATGGTGACCGTTGCGCTTCCAGTGGAGCGGACTCGCGCACAGGCCGTGAACGAACACCGCGACGCGACACGTGGGGGGATGATCCGAGACCCGTAGCGCCATCGGCAACGCCAGCGGGTTGTTGGTGGCGGCGAGATGATCGCCGACGATGCCGTTCAACACCGCGATCAGGGTCTCGCGTCGCGGCGAGCCCGGCTCGCGATCGGTGATCGCGACGGCGCGGGCGAGATCGATCCCGCCGCCGATCAAGCCGGTGACGCCGCGGATCGCTTGATAGACCAGACGCGTCAGCCCACGCGTGCGGGTCTTCGGGGCGACGCCAAACGGCAACGACACGCTCGCGATCGTGCCGTGCATCGACTCGACGACATCGGTGAGCCCGAGCAGCGCATCGACGGCGAGGCGCCCGACACCGACGGCATCGGAGGCACGAGGTCGCGCAGCAGGCATGCGGCACGCTAGCACGCAGCTGCCGCGGGGCGAATCGAGTGAG
>JACCYD010000906.1 GCA_013696695.1 Deltaproteobacteria bacterium
ATGGAAGCCGGCCGGCTCGACGCCGCGTTCGCGCTCGCGGCGCACCTCGCGATCGGAAGCGCCGCGCCACAGGGACCGTATCGTTAGCCACGAGCTCAGGCGCCGAAACTCGAGCCGGTCGACGGGAGTCGGAACGCGACGCGGTCGGTGCTAGATTGGATCCACCATGGCCACGGCCGTCAAGTACGAGATTCCGGCGCAGCTCGAACAGCGCATGGTGGTGCACGGCGTGAGCTGGAGAGACTACGTGATCTTGCGCGAAGCCCTCGATACGCCGGGCCTGCGGATGACGTACTGCGAAGGGACCCTGGAGCTGATGAGCCCCTCTCTGACCCACGAGCTGAACAAGACCTCGATCGCGCGGCTGATCGAGCTTTACGCGGTGCTCGGGCGCCTGCCGCTGATCGGATACGGATCGACGACGTTCCGGCTCGAAGCCAAGCAGCGCGGTGCCGAGCCCGACGAGTGCTACCGGCTCGGCCGGCAGATGAAAGAAGGCGAGTTCCCGGATATCGTGCTCGAGGTCATCCACACCAAGCCGATCCTCGACAAGCTCGACGTGTATCGGGGCTTCGACGTACCCGAGGTCTGGCTCTATCAGGACGGCGCCTTCGAGATCTATCGCCTCGCCGGCGGGCGGTACGAGCGGATCGAGCGGAGCGGTTTTCTCCCCGATCTGGACTTCGTCCTCGTCGCACGCCTCGCGGCACGCCCCGATCAAGACGAGGCGTTGCAGGAGCTGCGCGGAATCCTCGACCGAACGTGATCATCGCTCATCGAGCTTCGCCCACCCGCCGCTCGACCGTGCGCCGAAATTCCTAAGTATCAGGTGAGTGAACGGCGATGGTCGCGAACCTGACTGTCGATGTTGTTGACTCAGTGTCGCGCGCGCGCGAGCTTCCGGCATAGCTCGCTGACCTCTGCCAGCTCGCGAAGCCGCGCCCCGACGGCTCTCGCGGACATGTCGACGCCGCGCGGCATCGGCGACGGCTCGCGCGCGCTCAGCTCGCTCATCGCGCGAAGCCGCGCCCCGACTTCGTCAGGCGTCATCCTCGCCACGCGAGACCTCCTGGAGTCGCTGAATATCGACCAGATCCTGCGGTCGTCCGGCGGCGAGCTTCAGCGTGACGAGGCCTTCGCGCGACACCACCGACACCGCCCCGGCGCCGGCGGGTTGCTCGAACGCGACCCGGGTCCGGGTCTCCCAGACCGCCGCGAGCGGACCCTCGGCGACCAGCACGTCGAGCATCAACGTGGCGCCGTCGGGCGCGATCTTCGTGAACCGCCGGATCGAGATCCCGCTCGACGAGAACGTCATCGGCAGCGCCTCGATCGTGAAGCCGCAGGTCCTGATCGCGTCGCGCAGCCGCGGCAGGTCAGCCAGTCTCGCCAGCACGTCGATGTCCTTCGTGGCCCGGGGCGCCCCGTGGATCGCGAGGGCGACGCCTCCGCAGATCGCGTAGTCGATCGCCGCCGCGTCCAGCGCAGCCGTGATCGCGATGACCTCGTCGAACAGATCCACGTCGCCATGGTAGCGCACGGAGGCGCTCCTCGAACCAGCCGAGCCGCGCCAGGCGTCGTGCGACCCTACCCGGACGGCGATGCATGGAAGCGACCGCGGGCGCGCTCGATGGCCGGCGACGTGTTCGAGTGGACGGCGTTTTTTCCTTACCCTCTTCGTCTGAGGATCGAGCACGCGTCGCTCGGGTCGGCTGACCACGCCCACCCGTACAAGCTGTCCGAGATCCGGACGATCCGGACGAGCACAGACACGATCTCGCGGTGTTCCGCGGGCACGGCCCGTGCTTAGTGCCCGCGCATGCCCTCGCTGCTCCACGAAGGGCTGATCGCGCTCGTCCGCGATCGGCCGGCGTTCGTCGCCGATCTGCTCGTGCAGCTGCTCGGCGTCGAGGTGCCGCGATTCACGGCGGCCCGCCTGACCGAGGCCGCTCCACGAGCTGGTCCCCGTCGAGTATCACGCCGATGCGGTCGTGCTGTTCGTCGACGACAAGCCGGTGTTCGGCACGATCGTCGAGGCGCAGCTCCAGCCGGATGAGCGGAAGCGGTTCACCTGGCCGCTGTACGCGATCAGCGCGCGCGCTCGTTACGAGTGCCCGTTCGTGGTGGTGATCGTGACGCCGGATTCGGCGACGGCGCGCTGGGCCGGACAACCTTTCGATCTGGGCGGCGGGATGCACTATCAGGTGCACGTGATCGGTCCCGACGGGATCCCGGTCGTCACCGCGCTCGACCACGCGATCCGCGAGCCTCAGCTTGCGGTGCTCTCCGTGATGGCCCACGGTCGAGTGATCCGGCGCGCGCGGTCGCGATCGCGACGGCCGCGGCTGCGGGGATCCTCCAGCTGCCCGAAGAACAGCGCCTGCTATATTCGGCACTCGTCGAATCCGCGCTGAGCGAAGCTGCAAGAAAGGCGTTCGAGATGCACCCCCAGGCCAAACAGTTTCTCAGCGAGTCGCAGCGCCGATCGTTTGCGGAAGGCAAAGCGGAAGGCAAGGCGGAAGGCAAAGCGGAGGGCAAGGCGGAAGGCAGAGCCGAGGCGGTGATCGCCATCCTCGCCGCGCGCGAGCTCTACCCACAGTCCACTGAACGCGACCAGATCCTCGCCGAGCGCGATCAGGATCAGCTCGATCGCTTGCTCGGTCGGGCGATGACCTGCGCGAGCGTCGCGGAATTGCTCGCGACCCGCTGAGGCAACTTTGGCTCGCACGTCAGCGTCGCGACGTAGTCGTGCTCGTCACGGCGTGCTCGTCACGTCGCGCACCGCCACGCGAAGTTGCGGACCAGCTGAACCTGCGAGCGGCCTTCGTGATCATGCTCGTGACGAATCGATCGAAGCGTCGCCCTGCGATGATGGGCGGCGCGTGTCGTCGCGGCATGCAGCGCGCGATCGAGAACGCATCGCGCGATCTCGATGTTCACCGGGATCGTCGAGCGCAGCCAGCCGCCGATCTTGCGTCACCAAACTCCTCGCCGAGCTACTCGACGTCGAAGTGCCGTCCATCGATGCGTCGGCGTGAGATGATTCGTGGATGCGCGGATTTCAATGGTCACGCTGGGCTGCGCTCGGTTGTGTTGGCATCGTCGCGGTGACGCTGGGGGCGCGGCGGGCCGCGAGCGATGACGACTGTCCGCATGCATGCGCCGAGGATAAGAAGGACGCACGTGGATGCTGCCCGAAGGCGAAGAAGGTCGAGCCGAAGGTCCAGCCCAAGGTTCAACCCAAGGTCCAGCCGCCCGTGACACGACCGACGGTCACACAACCGCCGGTGACGCCGCCGGCTCGAGGGAGCTGCCCAAGCGGGATGGTGCACGTGCCCGCCGGGACGTTCACGATGGGGAGCGCCACCGGCGTCGGCGATGACGACGAGCGCCCGGCACACCGGGTGACGCTCGGCGGTTATTGCCTCGACACGACCGAGGTCACGGTCGCGGCCTACGGCAAGTGCGTCGCGGCCGGGACCTGCAGCGCGACGACCGAGCCCGCAAAGACCGGCTTCGACCAGCTCTGCAACGGCACCCGCAGCGACCGCCAGAGCCACCCGGTGAACTGCGTCGACTGGAACCAGTCGAAGGCGTACTGCACGTGGGCCAACAAGCGACTCCCCACCGA
>JACCYD010000527.1 GCA_013696695.1 Deltaproteobacteria bacterium
GTCGATGCCGGCGACGGCTGCGATCCGAGCCACCAGGTCGACGATCCCTTTGCGGACGGTCGGTTCGCCGCCGGTCAGCCGGATCTTGCGGACGCCGAGCCGAGCGAACACGCGAACCAGCCGCGTGATCTCCTCGAACGTCAACACTGCGGACCGCGGCTCGAACACCAGCTGATCCGAGAGAGCCTCCGGCATGCAGTAGGTGCAGCGATAGTTGCAGCGGTCGGTCACCGAGATCCGCAAATATCGGATGCGGCGCGCGAACGAATCGACCAGGGGATCGCCTGAGGGGGCGCTACCGACGACGAGATTTCCGTCGAGAATCGGTAAATGCACCCGCGTCATGACCGTTGCCACTAGACCCTTGAAGGCCAGTTACGTCAAGGCACAGTCCGGCGTTACAAGGAGCTTGACAGGATCGGGAAAACCGACGAAAAAACGCGCACTCTGAATATCGAAACACGCAATGGGAAACCAATGGAAATGATGAACGCACCCGCGCCCGGCCTGTCCGGGTTGTGGGTCTTGCTAGTCAACAACGAGGGTGAGCTAGCCACCCAAGACAACGATGGCCGGGTGCCCGTGATGGCCCGTGCAGGGAACGACAAGACGTACCTGCTGGTGTTCAAGAACGTGGTCAAGGCGCGCCAGTTCGTGGCAGCCCAGGATCTCGCGGGCGCCGAGCCCCGCATGGTGGTTCGCGGCAATCGCGAAGACATCGTGCGGATCGCGAAGTCGGCCGGCGTGGTCGGCACGCTGCTCGACTACGATCCCGCGACGTCGAAGTACGCCTCTACCGGCGCACTCGCGTAATCGGGATCTCCCGGCCGCGACCGTCTCGGCCGTCAATTTTGCCCGGCCGCGACCGTCTCGGCCGTCAGTAGCCGCCGACGATCAACACTTCGGCGACCTCGCCGCGTTTACTCGCGTTCGAGTTGATCGCGCGTGACACCATCACGCGGTCGATCGAGAAGCCCTTGTAGAGCGATCGAATGAATGGCGTGTCGCTGTTCGACAGCATCACGCGACATCCGCGCGCGACGAGCTTGCGCGCGGTCTCGGCCAGCTCGCGCTGCTGATCGGCACCGAACACGCTGTTCGTGTAGCTCGTGAAGTTCGCGGTCGTGGTGACCGGATCGTAGGGCGGATCGAAGTACACGAAGTCCGTCCGTTTGGCGTCATCGACCGCGGTGCGATAGTCGCAACAGCGAAGCTGCGCGCGCGACAGCACGACATGGGCGGCGCGCAGCGCGTCGGGCACGCAGATCGGCGGATCGGTGTAGCGCCCGATCGGGACGTTGAACGCACCGGCGCGGTTGACCCGCCACAGCCCGTTGAAGCAGGTCTTGTTGAGGTAGATGAAGGTCGCCGCGCGATCGGCGGTCGCCCAGTTCACCTCGCGATCGTTCCACCGCGCGCGCACGTCGTAGTAATGCGACTCCGAGTGGTGATCGCGATGATGCTCGAGCCGCTTGATCACGGCGCCGACATCCTTCGCGATCATCGAGTACAGCCCGATCAGATCGGCGTTGTAGTCGGCGAGCACCGCGCGTTCCGGTGCGACGCGGAAGAACAGCGCGGCCCCACCGGCGAACGGTTCGTAGTAGCGACCGAACCGCTCGGGCATTCGCTCGAGGATCTCGGACAGGAGCTTGGTCTTGCCACCCACCCACTTGATGACCGGAGTCGCGGGAGAGAGCGGCGCGAGAGCGGGGCGTGCGATCTGCCGCGCACGCCCCGACGTACGAGAAGCCATGAAAGTGATCGTCGAGGGTGGCGATCACTCGCGCGCCTTTTTGACCACACCGGCGTGCAGTTCGATAAACGGTTACAGACGAACAGTCCGACACGAAATTCACCAGGTCATGTTCGGCGCGTGGGGGCCGTCATCGTCGGATGGAGCCACGGCTATCCTCCAAATAAACCGTGTTAGCGTCAGCCGCATGCGGAGAGCAATTCTGTTGGGAGTTCTATTCCTCGTCGCGACGATCGGGGTCGCAGCGGCACAACCGTACGGCGACCGAAGAGGACCGTCCCCGGTCTGGGATTCGACGGGCTGGCAGATGCTCGGCGAGCAGCAGGTACAAGGCAGCGTCGATCGCGATCGCATCAACGTCGGACGTTACGAAGGTCGCTTCAGCAAGCTGACCGTCGTCGTGCTCGACAGCGACCTCGAGCTGCTCGACTTCACGATCAACTTCGGCGACGGCACCAGGTACGAGCCGCGGATGGCGCACTACTTCCGCGAGGGTCAGCGCACCCGCGTGATCGATCTGCCGGGTCGCGATCAAGTGATTCGCAACATCGATCTCAAGTACAAGAACCTCGCCGGTGGCGGTCGCGCCAAGGTCCAGGTCTGGGGCTTCAAGACCACCGGCGCAGCCCTCCCCCCACCGCCCCGCGAGTTCACGTGGGACAACCGTGGCTGGCAGCTGCTCGG
>JACCYD010000940.1 GCA_013696695.1 Deltaproteobacteria bacterium
CTGCCGCCACCCGCCGGGGCGACGAAGTAGTGCGTTCGCTTGCCGCCTTCCTCGACGAGGATCAGCGCACCACTCGCGATCGGATCGCCGTCGCCGAAGGCACGGAGCGCCATCGCGGTGACGTTCGCGACCCCGGCCTCGAGCTCGGCCACGCGTTGCGCCTGCCCCCGCGCGAGATAGGACTGCTCGAGGCCACGGGTGTCCTTGTCGTTTTCGGCGCGCGCCTCGGGGTGCGTGGCGCCCTCGATCGCCGCGGCGTACGCCCCGCGCGCGGCCTCGAGCGCCTGCTCGACCAGCGCGAGCAACTCCGCGCGCAGCTTCAGCTTGACCATCCCGCTGAACATCCCTCCACACGGGGCGATTTGCACCATTCGTGCATGGTCACGACAGGTAATATCGCTGGACCATGACCCAACCGTGACCGGCGGCATCACGCGGCGGCGTCACGAGATGAGATGACGTGCATATGGGCAGTTCTCAGAAGACCACCGGAACCGCGATCACCGGCGCAGGCGTCTGGCACCCCGAGCACGTCCTGTCGAACGCCGAGCTCTGCGTCGCGTTCAACGAGTTCGTGAACCGCGAGAATGCGCGCCACGCGGACGACATCGCCGCGGGTAAGCGCGAGCCGCTGAAGACGAGCTCGCCCGAGTTCATCGAGAAGGCCTCGGGCATCCAGACCCGCTACATCGTCGACAAGACCGGCGTGCTCGATCCCGAGCGCATGTGTCCGAACGTTCCCGATCGGCCCGACGATCAGCTGTCGGTGCAGGCCGAGTTCGGCGTCAACGCGATCCAGCGCGCGCTCGCCGCGGCCGGCCGCGTCGGCGAGGACGTCGATCTCGTGGTGTGCGGCACCTCGATGATGCAGCGCCAGTATCCGGCGATGTCGGTCGAGATCCAGAACGCGATCGGCGCGCGCGGCTTCGGCCTCGACGCCTCGCTCGGTTGTTCGTCGGCGGTCGCCGCGATGCAGATCGCCTCGAATGCGGTGCGCGCCGGCACGGCGACGTGCGCGATCGCAGTCGCGCCCGAGCTGATGAGCTGCCACAACAACTGGCGCGAGCGCGACGGTCACTTCCTGTTCGGCGATGCCGCCGTCGCGATGGTGATCGAGCCGCTCGAGCGCGCGAAGACGGGCTTCGAGATCCTGTCGATCCAGGCGATGTCGAAGTTCTCCTCGAACATCCGCAATAACTTCGGCTTCCTCAACCGCTTCGATCCCGAGAAGGTGGGCGCGCCCGACAAGCTGTTCTACCAGCAGGGCCGGCGCGTCTATAAGGACGTCATCCCGGCGGCTTCGAAGTTCATCCTCGATCACCTCGCGAGCCACGAGCTCGAGCCGTCGCGCGTGTCGCGCTACTGGCTCCATCAGGCGAACCAGAACATGAACGACCTGATCGCGCAGCGCATCCTCGGCCGCTCGGCGACGCGCACCGAGGCGCCGGTGATCATCAACGAATACGGCAACACGGCATCGGCCGGCGCGCCGATCGCGTTCACCTTGCATCACGACGACCTGCCGAAGGGCAGCTACGGGCTGCTGGCGGCCTTCGGGGCCGGCTACTCGTTTGGGTCGTTGCTCCTGCAGCGCCTGTAGGGCTACGTTCGCGCGATGAAGCTCGCGCTCGCGGTGCTAGCCGGTTGCGGCATCGAGGATCGCCCGCCACCCACGCGCTTCGTCGGCGCGAGCGACGCGTCGCGGACGCTGGTGTTCGTGGTGCGCGATCCGTCCCAGACCAACGCGTACGCGTGTGACGGCACCCGATCGCCGGCGCTGTTCGAGTGGTTCGCCGCGCCGAGCGCGGACGCGTTATCGATCGACTCCGACACCGGCACCGCCACGCTCGACATCGACTTCGTGGCGAGCACCGCCACGCTCGACACCGAGTCGTTCACGCTGGTGCCCGTCGATCCCGGCTTCGGCCTCTATCGAGGCAGCAAGACGGTCGACGACACGACCTACGAGGCCGGCATCGTGTTGCTCGACGAGGACGTCCAGAACGGCGTCATCGGCATCACCGATGCGGCATCGCCAGAGCTGACCGTCGTCGTGTCGCCGCGGATCCAGCGCAACCAGATCTCGGTCACGCTGCTCAACGATGTCCGGATCCCGCTCGAGAATCCACTCAACGCCTACGCTCGGTAACTAGACGTCGCGGTGGCGCTCCATCTTCGGCCCCTTGGCATCGGCTTCTTCGTGAAGACCGAGATCCGGCCACGGCAAGCGATCACCGCCGAGCGGCACCCGCTATCTCGCAGGCGAGCTGCTCGCGCACGTCATTCGCCTGCCTTGACCGCGATCGGTCCATTCGTAGCCCGAAGGGTTCCCATGGGCGCGATGTATATACGGTATATACGTTGTCGCTTCAGGGGGCTTAGCGGCGTCGAGATGGCGCTGTCCGGGCACCAGCTCTACGAGCATCCAGGCCCGTGACGTGAGGTTCAGTAGCCAGCTGAGGATGTCGTCGAGCTCAGCCCACGTAGGTGATCTGCCACTCGCGGAGGTCGCCTTCGACCGTCACGTCGATGACGTCTCCCGTGCCACGTCCGATCACGGCGCGGCCGATCGGCGACGAGGGCGTCACCACGACGAGGTCGCCATCGCCACCCGGACCCACGAGCGTGATGCCCGCGCCGACCGGCGCGAGGAAGAACGTGCGGCCTTCGCCGGAGTCCGCGTCCTCGATCTCGACGATCGCGCCGACGTGAATCCGTGCGTTCGGCGCCAGCTTCGGCGGCTTGAACCCGGCGAGCGCATCCGCGGCGGCGATCGCCTGCTGCGCTCGCTTCTGCTGCGCCTTGCCCAGGGATTGGACCTGGTGTGCCGCCCGGGCATCCTCGCGTTTCTCGTCAGGGGTCGCGCCATCGCGCGCTTCCGCCACGACCGCGTCACGCGCGGTCAGCGCGGACCGAGCGGAGGTCTCGAGCTGCTTCAGGAGCTGTCCGACCAGGTCGGTCTTGTCCATATCCCAAGCGTCGCGCCGCCGCGCGGGGCGAGCAAGTTTTGGCTCTGCTACGGTGCCCTCGTGATCATCCCCGTGGACCGGCTGCTGCGGCGCCTCCGGCAGGTGCCGTCCCGGGCGGGCGAGCTGCGGGCGCTTCGCCGCCGCCTGCGCACCGCCCGCGCCGCCGAAACGAGCCCTGAGGAACAGGCCCTCGCGCTCGAGCTCCGCGCGCTCAAGCTAGAGATCTCCCACGCCTTCGGCGCCGTCTCGACGTGCACGCGGTGCGTCCCTCACCACAACCGCGGCGTCCCCGCCGAGCAGCGCGCGCGGCTGCCGTTCTCCGGCGGCGAGTGCTGCGGCGGCGTCACCGAGGAGCTGTTCTCCGATGACGAGCTCGCGGCCCTCGCGCTTGCCGGAACCCGGGCGCGCGACCTCGACGCACCGATCACCGACCACGGCGGCTGCGCGTTCCGCGGCCTCGAAGGCTGCACGCTGACGGTCGCGAATCGCCCGCAACGCTGCGTCCACTACACCTGCAAGCTCCTCCGCGAGGAGCTTCGAACGCGCGGCGACCTGGCACCGATCCAGGGGCTGCTCGCCCAGCTCCAGCAGCGGATGAACCGGTTCGTCGAGGCACGCCACGAGCGGCTCGATGACGAGCTGTTCCAGTCGCTCGAGACGGCACTCGTCGACGCCCGCGATCAGGCCGGCACGCCGGTGACGAACAGATAGTTCTTGCCGGTCACGAACACCTGCCGCGCGTGCTGCTGCAGATACTTCCGGTAGAACGCGACGTCCTTGATCAGCAGCCCGAGCTCGGGTTGCCGAAAGTTCTTCATCCGCGCGCCGTACCGCTGTTCGCCGTCGACGATCCGGCAGTTCGGGACGCCGAGGATCACCGCACCTGTCGGGGTGAGGTGGCGCTGGAACACGCGGCGCAACAGCGCGCGATCGTCGATCGACGGACTCTGCAGCGTCGCGATCGTCACCACGAGATCGAACGGCTCGCCGAGCTCGAGTGGTTGATCGAGGTCGGCCTCGACGAACGTGGCGAACGGGAACCGCTCGCGGGCCTTCGCGAGTGCGGAGGTGCTGCGATCGACGCCGACGAAGGTCGCCTCGCGCAGGCTCGGCCGCAGCGCGAGCATCAGCGCGAGCTCGTCGCCGGTGTTGACGCCGAGGTCGAGGATCCGCGGCCGCTCGGGGAGCTCGACGCGATCGAGCGCCTCGGCGAAGTCGATCACGAAGCCCGGCTCCTCGAGCTTCGTGGTTCGCGCGAACTCCGAGCTCGCACCGTACTTCTCGGCGGGATCGTCGACGGCAACCGACGCTTCGGTTGCCAGCCGCTCGAACCGCAGGCGAACGAGCGGCGCTTCGATCGGCCGCGGTGTCGACAACCGAAATCCCAGGCGCTCCGCGAGATCGACCCAGACGCGAAACGGCCGGTGCACGTACGAGACGCCGTCGATGTCGACGACCTCTCCCGCGTACCGGCCAGCGCCACGATCAGGATCGAGCACGTCAAGCTCGATGGCAGCGGCTGCTCCGGCCTGCTCGAAGAGCTTCACGATCTCGAGCAGCGACTCGGTGCGAACCACCACGCCGCCATCTTCACACGATCGTTGATTCCTGTTCGGCTCGGGTCGAACCAGACGAGACGGCATCTCGAGAATGTTCGAACGGGCCGTCAGTACAAATGTACTGACGGCGCTCGCGAGCACCTCGACGCACCTCACGGTGCCGTGATCAGCTGCCGCGAGACATCGTCCGATCAGCGACGGGACTTGTAGTTGCGATCGCTGCCACCGCTGCGCGCGGGTCGGTTGTACGACCCGCCGGTGCGCGGCTGGTACGGCTCGCGGGTCTGAACGCGCGGCTGATACGGCTGGCGGTTGTAGCCACCGGTCTGCGCCGGGCGGTTGTAGCCGCCGCTCTGCGCGGGGCGGTTGTAGCCGCCGGTCTGCGCCGGGCGGTTGTAGCCATTGGTCTGTGCCGGGCGGTTGTAGTCGGTCTGCGCCGGACGGTTGTAACCGGTCTGCGCCGGACGGTCGTAACCACCGGTCTGCGCCGGACGGTTGTAACCGGTCTGCGCCGGCCGGTCGTAACCACCGGTCTGCGCCGGACGGTTGTAACCGGTCTGCGCCGGACGGTCGTAGCCAGTCCGCGGCTGGTAGGGCTGGCGATCATATCCGGTGCGCGCCGGCCGGTCGTAGCTGCGCGTCGGCTGCCGGTCGTAACTGTTCCCGCGATCGTACGCGCGCGGCTGATACCCGCGGTTGCCGTAGTCGTTGCGCGTGTAGCCGGCCGGGCGGTAGTTGCGATAGACGCCGCGGTTCTCGATGCTGCGCACGCCGTACGGCACGTCGTTGTAGCTGCTCCAACCATCGCGATACGAGCGCGAGCGTTGCCAGCCACCGTCGTACTCGCGCCAGTAGAAGCCATCGGTGTAGAACACTGGCTCCGAGAAATCGGCGACGACCTGCACGCCCGGATTGATCTGGATCAGATCGGGCTGTGAGTAGCCGACAGAGACCTGCGCGACCGGCGCGATGGGTGCGGGCAGCGAGACCTGCGCGTCGATCGCGGGCTCCGAGACCTGCGCCTGGATGATCGGGCGCGGTGTCGTCACCGTGTACCCAGCCTGGTAATCGGGGTGGTAACAGCCGGTGGCTGCCGAGGCGAGCATCAAGCTCGCGCCGAGGAACAGGGCGCTCATCAGGCGCCAGGGTTTCTTGGTACTCGTGTCGTCGTGTGAGCGCGTAGCGCGTTGGTGCATCCGAAGCCTACGAACAACTACTCCTCCGTTATTTCGCCGACGCGAAAACCGCGTGATCTTCCTTTCGCAAACCACATCCGGGTCACGGTCGAGGAAGGTTCGCGACCATGACCCGTAACAGCGCGCCACGGCGTTCGCTCGACCTCGGCGCCGCCCGCCAGGCCGGGCCTCGCGACCTCGATACGAGATGCCAAGCCGGTCAGCGGATTGGCCGGCGAATCGCGGAGATCCTCGAATCTGCTCGGCTCCACGTGGGTGTTCGCGTTGCACCAAGGTCCGAGCATGCAGAGCCTCTCGGCAGCCCTCCTCGCCTCTCTCACCTTGGCGTGTGCTGTCGAGTCGCCGCCGGTCGACGAGCCCGCCGACGATCTCGGTGGCAAGTCCGATGGCGAAGGCCTGCCAGCGTTCCTCACGATCGGGCATCGCGGCTCTCCGTGGGCGGACGTCGAGAACACGCTACCGAGCTTCGCCGCGGCGCTTCGCGAAGGAGCGAACGCACTCGAGATCGACTTCTGCATGACGGCCGATGGTCACGCCGTGATCTGGCACGACCGCAATCCTGACGATCGGGTCTCGTTGCTCCGCCAGAGTGGCGCCGAGGGACTGCCCTACGTGCCGTGGGTTCCGAACCTCGGCAACGCGTTTCGCCGCCCCGTCGAGGAGCTGACGCTCGCCGAGCTCCGCCACCACTACGACTACGCGCCGAACGAGGGGCTGATCGGCAGCACGTTCGGCAGCGGCGACCGCGTCTTCGCTCACCTGCCCACGCTGCCTGAGCTGGTCGCGTGGTCGAAGACGAACGAGGCACGCGGCCTGCGCGCGGTGTATGTCGACGTCAAGCTCGGCGACGGTCAGGTCGAGCTGGCGCGCCGGTTCGCCGCGCAGCTCGCGGAGCACACCACCGGCGTCTCGTACGAGATCCTGATCGCCAGCCCGCACGAATCGATCATCTCGACGATCCGCGGCTGGTACCGCGAGCACGCACCCGACGCCCCAGCGAAGTTCATGTTCGATCACGAGAAGGCCGGCGTCCTCGCGGCGACTCGCAACGGCGGCTACGACGCGATCTCGATGGGCCGGATCGTCACCCGCGGATGGCAGTCCTTCACGACCGAGGTCAAGTCGGTGGTCGCGGGGGCGGCAGCCGACCGGATCGATCCCGTGCTGGTGTGGACGATCGATGCCGACGCGGAGATCGTCGAGCTGGTGCCGCTCGGCGTCGATGGCATCATCAGTAATCGCCCGGGCGACGTCACGCGCCTGATCGCGCGCGGCTGGGACGATCACGATCGCGCGATCACCGCGATCCGCGACTGCTTCGCCGCGCACGCCGGCAACGACAACAACGCGACGTGCACGACCGGGACGGCACTCGCGCTCGGTGCACCGCTACGCGAGGAGCAGCTGGTCGACCGCGCGTGCGAAGTGCATCGCGATGACGTCACGCAGGACGTGTTCGGGTGCGGCGGCCTGTTCGACGCCCAGAACGTCCAGTTCGATGCCGCCCTCGCGAGCACGACCCCGGTGAGGATCTGGTGGGATGGCGACGACGAGATCGTGGTCGTCGGAAACTGACGCGGCCACGTGTTAGGAATGGCGCATGCCCGACGCGACCATCGCCTGTGTGAAGTGCAACACCGAGCTCGAGAAGTCGATCGTGTACGACGTCGAGGTCGATGTCTGTCGCCAGTGCGGCGGCATCTGGCTCGATCGCGGAGAGATCGCCGCGCTCGCCTCGATGCCCGATGCCGAGCTCGCGGAGCTCCGTGCAATCGACGGTGGGGCTCCGCCCGCTCGCCCCGCGAAGGGCACGCTGAAGTGCCCCGCGTGCCCCGGCACGCTCGTCGAGAAGGTCATCGGTGCGGTGCTCGTCGATTTCTGTGCGCGCTGCCAGGGCTTTCATCTCGATCGCGGCGAGCTCGACCACGCCGTGAAGACGGCGCGCACGAGCGGTGCGAGCGCGAAGCACGTGCTCGCGATGGCTGCCAAGGCGCTGGCGTGAACTGCGGCCACATCGTGGCCGACGACGTCATCTACCGCGCGAGACTGTCTCGCGCGCCCTGGTGCACGCGCGATCGCCGGGGCTCCCCCGCGGATCTCCGGTAGCGTGCTGATCGCGAGCAGCGACCGCCAGTTCGAGTCGAGCCGCGTGCAATCGACCCTGGTGCTCGAGCGGCAGTTTCGCCTGCACGTGCTCCATCGCGAGCAGCTGCTGTTCGATTCGCACTTCAGCCCGAGCCCGAAGCAGGGCGCCGCGGGCATCACGCTGTACTTCGTGGTCGCCGGCTCGTTCCAGATCGCCGATCGCGTGCTGGAGGCGCCGCTGGTGTTCGCGCTTGCCGAGGACGAATTCGAGCGCGTGACGCCGGCGTCGAGGACGTTTCGCTCGTGGGGTGATCCGAGCGTGACGATCGAGCTGCGCGTCGCCGCCGAGCACGTGTGCGGTTCGGTCGGTCTCGACGCTGGGCCACGCGAGCTCTCCGAGTGGATGTGGGCGCGCACCAGCGCATTCTCCACCGCGTGCTTCTCGAACGAGCCGGACGAGACGCTGGTCCAGGCGTGGCTGGTCGATCTCGTCGAGGATGGCCTGATCGCACCGGCTCTCGTCGAGAGCATCGTGCTTCCCGAGCCCGAAGCATTCACGCGGCTGTGGGCGGCGTGCCGCCCGCTCTACGCCAACCACACGACGAACGCCTCGATCCTGCAGATCAAGCGCGCCACTGGCCTGTCACTCCGCCAGCTGACGCGCGATCTCGGAATGATGACCCGCGCGTTCGGCCTCGGCGGCAGCTTTCGCGACACCACGCGCGTGTTGCGCCTGCGCGCCGCGATCGTCTTGCTCTCCGCACCCGGCGGCACCGCGACGAAGATCGCCACGCTGGTCGGCTACAAGAGCCTCGACGCGATGGGCCGCGCGTTCCGTGAAGCCAAGCTGCCACCGCCGAGCATCGTCCAGGACACCATCCGCTACCCGCACGTGTAACGTATGCCCCGTGCGTTTCCCGTGCTTGCTAGCTGTCCTGCTCGTCGCCTGTGGATCACAGCCGACACCGCCTCGCGACCCGCGACTGCTGTCGCGAGATGCATCGTCGCCACAGTGCGCACCCGCCGACGAAGCCGCGGCGGTTCGCACGATCCAGGATCTGTACCTCGCGTTCGCGAGCGATGACGTCGACGCGGCGAGCCGACTGTTCGCGTCCGACTTCCACGCGTTCGATGCCGGCAAGCCGTTCACCGGGCCGGGTCTGCTCGGCTTGATCAAGGAGGCCCGCGCCGCCGGCAAGAAGTTCGTCTGGAACGTGGTGTCGCCGCGATCGCAGCTCGCATGCGACGTCGCGTGGGTCGTGTGGGAGAACCGCGGCTCGATCACCGACGGCGCAGCGACGCAGCAGGTCGTGTGGAACGAATCGGCGGTGTTGCGCTGGAACGGTGCGTGGAGGATCGCGTTCTTTCACTCCTCGCGTGCGACGCCGCCGGCGGCACCTCCGGAGCCACCGCCAACCGCCACACCGGCACCGACCGTGAAAGTGCGGCCGACCCCCGCCTACGTCGAACGGACCGACGGCGGGCAGGTGCTCCACGTCGATCTCGAGATCGCGAATCCGGGGCGCGCTCGCAAGATCACGCGGCTTCAAGTCACCGTGCACGACGCGAGTGGCGCGATCGGCTATCGCCGCTTCATCGATGGCAACGGCGTCAGCCCGGCGATCCTGACGATTCCAAATCGCGATGTCCCGGCGAGCGGCACCATCCTGCTGCTCAATCCGTTGCCGGTGTTCCCGGCCGACCTCGACCTCGCGCGCGTGCGCTTCGAGATCGAATTCGATGACGTCACCGCGTCCGTCGAGGTCTCGCCGATCGTGTATCGCAATCGCGCGAAGCTGCAGCTGCCCGTACGCGGGCGGTTGATCGTCTGGGATGGCCACGATCTACTCGCGCATCACCGGCGGTGGGATTACTTGTTCGAGCCGATCCGCGCGTTCGGGTTCGTCAGCAACGCGGCCCGCTACAGCTACGATCTCGTGCCGGTCGATGCCGCGGGCGCGATGTCGAAGGGCGACGAAGCGCGCAACGAGAGCTGGATCGGATTTCGCGCGCCGGTCGTCGCACCAGCGGCCGGCACCGTCGTGGCGCTCACCGACGATCAACTCGACGATCGCAAGTTCGAGATAGCGGACCTCAAGCGCGACCTGATGGTGGTCTACGGCAACCGCATCGTCATCGATCACGGCAACGGTGAGTTCAGCGTGTTCGCCCACCTCGCGCATCGCAGCGCGAAGGTGAAGCTCGGCGATCGCGTGCGAGCCGGCCAGGTGATCGGGGCGATCGGCGCGTCCGGCAGCGCGATGTTTCCGCATCTCCACTACCAGCTGCAGACGTCGGCCACCGGCACCGCCGAGGGGCTGCCGTCGTACTTCGAGGCGTTCACGCGGATCCGCGGCAAGCGCCGCGTTGTGGTCACCAGCGGTCAGATCGACAGCGGCGAGATCATCGAGTCGAAGTGACGACCCCGGCGGTGTGCACTACACCAGGGGCACCACCACGAAGATCGCCACGCTCCAGATCGCGTGCGTGATGAACGAGTCCGTGATCCGCCCCGTGATCATTCGCTGCGTCGCGAAGATCGCCCCGATGCCAAGTGCGACGAGCGCCAACAACCACGCGCCCGCGAGCGCCTGAGGCACGGCGTACAAGCACGTGATCGTCGCGCCGGTCCGGACTCGCGATCCGCGATCGCCGACCGCGGCCACGGCGGCGCCACGCCACACCAGCTCTTCGGCGAGCACGACGAGCACCGTGAGCGCCGCGAGTGCCCCGCGTGCACTGCGCGTCGAGGTGCTCGCATAGAGCGTGCACACCTCGTCCGCGACCGCCGCTGACAGCGCGGCCACACAGCGATACGTCGCGTGCGTCGCGGCGACGAGAACGATGCCGAGCCCGATGGCCGCGAGGAGTCCTCGTGGTGTCGTCGCGAAGAGCATGCGCAGCTTCGTGCGCAAGGCCCACGACGAGAGCGCGATCGCGACCGCGCCGGCCATCGCGGTCGTCAGCCAAGGATCGAGGGAGTCGCGAAGCGACAGCGTGATCGCGAAGCTGGCGGTCGCGACCGCCACGGCGACGACTGCCGGAACGTTCACGCGGGCGCTCGGACCACTGGATCCGAGCGGTGACCGATCGCCTCGAGCCTACGCGTCATCGCGAGTGATGCTCCGGCGCCGGCATCTTCGTCGGCGATTGCCATCTTGATCGCGTCATCGAGTGGGGTCCGGCGAAGCTCGATCCGATCCCAGAGTGACCTGCCAAGCGGATCGAGATCGTGTCGCACGCCCTCGACCAGCTCCTTGGCCAACGCGAGCGGCGTGCGCGTGACGAGGGCGATCCAGTAGCTCGAGAGTCGCGGCGTCAAGACCGGCACGCTGATCATCCGGCTCTTGCGGCCCATCGCTGCCGCCGTCCGTACCAGCATCGAGCGGTGCGACACCCGCTCCGGCCCGGGAATCTCGTACACGCAGGAGCTCGGCTCCTCGAGATCGAGCGCCGCGATCAACGCGCGGATCACATCCTCGACCGCGATCGGGTAGGAGTAGTTCAAGAGCCACCGCGGCAGGAGCATCGCGGGCAGGCGACGCGAGAGATCGCGCACCATGTTCCAACTCGCGCTTCCCGCGCCGATGATCATGGCCGCACGAAGCTCGATCGTCGGCGTCGCCCCGAGCCGCAGGATCTCGCCGGTGTGCTCGCGGCTGCGCAGATGCTTCGATGCACCGGTGCGCGGGATGACTCCGCCGAGGTAGACGATCCGACGCAACTTCGCCACCTCCGCTGCGGCCACGAAGTCGTTCGCGCTCGCAGCCTCGTGCGCAGGATAGTCGTCGCCGTGACCCGGCCCCATGCCGTGGACGAGGTAGAACGCGGCATCACAGCCGGCAAGCGCGGCGGCGAGTGTCTCGGGCTTTTCGAGATCGAGCTCCACCCAGGTCAAGGCCGGATGCCGCGCACGCGACTCGTCGACCGAGCGCGTCGCACAGCGGACTTCGTGGCCGGCCGCTTGGAGGGCGATCGCGAGCCGGCTTCCGATGAAGCCAGTCGCGCCGGTGAGCAAGATTTCCTTCGCCATGATCACAGTTTGCGTGCACGGGTCGTGCCCCGGACCGTGCGCCCCTCGAGTGGCGTGGGTCGACCGATCGCCGGCGGATCATCGAAGCAAGAGTCGATCGCGAAAACGACGAGCGAAGTCGCACGGGATCCACAGGCAGCGAGCGCCACCCGAGCGCGACAGCATCTAAGAGGAAGTCCTGCGAGGTAAGATTCCGACCGTGCCGGCGAAACCTCCCGCGACCAAGCCCGAGCCCATCCGCCCCCGTTACTTCGAGCTCGCAGACAAGTTCTGGGAGATCACGCTCGACGACACCGCGGTCACCACCCGCCACGGCAAGGTGGGTTCTCCCGGGCAAACCAAGCGCAAGGGCTTCGAGGCCTACTACGAGGCCACGTCCGAGGCGCGCAAGCTGGTCAACGCGAAGACCAAGCTCGGCTATCTCGAGAAGGTGTCGACCACGACGCCGGCAGCGAAGTCGAATCCGGCGCTCGAGAAGGCGATCGCGGCGAACCCGCTCGACGAGGCCGCGTACATGGTCTACGCCGACTGGCTGCAGGGCCAGGGCGATCCCCGCGGCGAGCTCATCGCGTTGCAGGCCGGCGGCAAGGACAAGCCCGCCAAGAAATTCTTCGACGGCCACGTCGACTACTTCCTCGGGCCGCTGAAGGCACACGTGAAGTGCCACGATGGCTTCGTCGACAAGAAGCATCCGGCGTTCACCTGGAAGAACGGCTTCATCTACGGCGCGCGTCTCGCGCACAACCAGTACGCCAGCGAGTGGAAAGGCAAGCTCGCGACCGACGTCCTGACGCCGCTGCTCGCGCACCCGTCCGGCAAGTTCCTGGTCGAGCTCACGCTGAACGAGAACGACGATCCGGCCGAGGACACGCTCGACGACATCTTCGACGTGATCGCGAGTCATTCACTTCCGTCGCTGCGCAAGCTGCGGATCGGCGACGAGGTCTCGCAGATCAGCTGGTTCCGCGTGGGCAACGTCGGGAAGATCTGGAAGGCGGTACCGAACCTCACGGATCTCGAGATCGAGGCCGGTGAGTTCAAGCTCGGCGACATCGACCTCTCGAACGTCGTGCGCGCGGTGTTTCACACCGGCGGCCTCTCGAAGGCGAACGCGAAGTCGATCGCCGCGGCGCGCTGGCCGAAGCTCGAGCACCTCGAGGTCTATTTTGGCGATCCCGAGTACGGCTGCACGGCGAAGCTAGGGGAAGCGCTCGCGATCCTCGAACGCGCGGATCTCTCGAAGCTGCGCTACCTCGGGCTCAAGAACGCCGAGTTCCAGGCCGACCTCGTGCCGCACCTCGCGAGCTCCAAGCTCGTCCGCCAGCTGCACACGCTCGATATGTCGTGCGGGATCCTGCTCGACGAGCACGTTGATTCGATCCTCGCGCACAAGGATGCGTTCAAGCACCTCGCGGTGCTCGACGTCAGCTCGACGTGGCTCACCAAGCAGGCCGTCAAGCGCCTCAAGGGCGTGGCGAAGACCGTCAAGTGCGACGACAGCTGGAACGACGCCAATCCGCAGTACCGCTACGTGCGCGTCGGCGAGTGAGCTACACGAACAGCTTCAGGTACACGAGATACTGCAAACCGCCGAACACCGCAGTCGCGACGAGCCCACCGAGGATCGCGCGTCTGATCATCGGCCCGCTGCGCTTGTTCGGCGGCAGATGCTGTTTCACCGGCCGCTGTCGCAGCTTGCTCAAGATCAGCAGCCCCGCTGCGAAGCCCGCCATGATGACGCCCGCAACCAGCTTGCCGGTCGCACCGCCGCGCACGAGAAGTGATTGCGACGGGCGCCGTGGATCGTAGAACACCGCGACCTTCGATCCCGGCGCGAGCTGCCGCAGCTTCGCCTGCGCATCGCGCTCGTTGCCGTACGACCACTTCGTCCCCCAGCCGATGCGCTCGCCCGACAACGCCTGGCCCGCGACCTCGTAGCGGTAGCTGACCTCGATGTTCCACGACGTGCTCGACGACGACGACGTATGTCCACCTGCGCGACCGGAGTTGCCGGAGGAGCTGCTGCCGCTCGTCGTCCGCACGACCTTGGACTCGGCGATCGTGCCGGTGGTCTCGGGCCACTTCAGCGTCGCCTGACCATCGCGCATGTCGGTGTTGGCCCAAAACGCCCACCCGAACGCCGCGATCAGCACCAACCAGTACGCCCACGGACCGGGCTCGACGTGGAGCAGCGCCATGAGTCCGCGCTGCGGCGGCGGCCGATCGCGCTTCGGCTTCTCACGCCTCGGCTTCTGCTTCCTCAGCTTCGCCATCCCCACCGGCCAGTAGACCACGGGGGAGCTGCGACTACTGGAGCTTGATCCAGGGCAGCCGCGAGCGGTCGTCGGGCTCGTCGACGGGCTTCTCGGTGCCTTCGTTCGCGTCGGGCTGCGTGCGCGGCGCGGGCGCGCTGCCGCCGCCCCACGTCATCGCGCTGCCGAGCGTCACGTTCTGCGTCTTCGAGAATGCGCTGCCCAGGATCGCGGCGGCGGTCGCGCCGATCGTCTCGGCCTTGCGCTCCTTCTTCGTCTGACCCTTGCGATGCTCCGGTCCAGCAGTCTGGTTTGATCGATCGAGGATCGCGTCGCGCTTCTCCGCTTCGCCCGGCAGCTCCGACAGCATCGGCATCACACCGGGCCGAGAGCCACCGCTTCCAGTGGCCGCCGACGCGGCGAAGCAGCCCTGGAGAACGAGCAGAAGGAGGATCGCACGCATCGCGCACCGAGCAGCAACCCTCGTGCCGGCGCGCGCGCTTGCGATGTCGCGCGCTTGGCCGCGCGGCGGGCGTGGCGACAGCACCACGCTGTGAAGAACGTCACCAGATCAGGTGAGTGCTGCGTCGCGGAGCGGCTGCTCGACCCGACACATCGCATCCCAGATCGCATGAGCGGGATCGCAAGCGCTCGCGCGCGCTTCGATGATCTCGTGCCCCAGATGCGCGCGAACAACCGCGTCTGCCTGGCCATCGAGGCCGGAGACCAGAAACAGATC
>JACCYD010000953.1 GCA_013696695.1 Deltaproteobacteria bacterium
AGATCCAGCTCAAGGTGCGCGGCTGCCTCGAGCAAGATCTCGAGAGCTGGATGCGCACGGCGTTCGGCGCGCCGATCGAGATCAAACCGAAGCGCCTCTATTACAAGAACGCGTTCCTGTGGGCCGCGGCACTGATCCCGAGCGAGCCCGGCCGCTGCCGCGTGCACCTGCTGCCGAATTCGGAGCAGGCGCAGATCGCCAAGGTCAAAGCGCTCTAAGGAATCGGCGGCGAGCTCGCCCAGTCGGCATCGAACTGGGTCTTCACGATCTGCGTCTGCGTGGGCTCGAAGATCAGCGCACCGACCTCGCGATTCTTGGTCAGCGACGTCAGCGAGTAGTTCTCCGAGCCGATGAACGACACGCCGTCGGCGATGATCAGCTTCGCATGCAGGGAGAACGGCGACGCGTTGTGGACCTCGATGCCCTTGCTGCGGAAGAACGTGATCGTCTCCTGGTTGTCCGTCGTGGCCTCGAGGATCGCGCGGACGTTGACGCCGCGCTCCTTGGCTGCGCCGATGGCGTCGCGGACGGCGGTCTCGGAGACGTAGAGCGCCTCGACCTCGAGCGTCGTCGTCGCGCCGTCGATCAGCTCGAGGACGCGCTTGTGGGCGTTGTTCGGCGACACGATCAGGCGCGTGCAATCGAGGTTCGCCGGCTTCGGCGCCTCGCCTCCACCAGCCGCCCAGTCCATCTCGAAGATCGCCTGGATGTCGGCGACGTCGGCGGGATCGCGATCGATGAAGCCGTAGTTGCGCTCGCTCGAGAACGCGTCGACGTTGAAGTTCGCCGACATCACCAGCGCCGCGGCACCATCGGCGATCATGTACTTCGCGTGCGAGAAGCTGTAGAGCGACGGTGCATTGCGCGTCGGCACCTCGGCGTTGTTGAGCGCGTTGCGCGTCGAGGTGTTGCCCTCGTGATCGGGATCGAGGAGGACGCGCACGGCGACGCCGCGCCGATGCGCCGCGACGATGCGATCGCGAATCGCACTGACCGTGAACAAGTACATCTGGACGTCGAGCGTGTCCTGCGCGCCGTCGATGAACGAGGTCACCCGCGCTTGCAGCCCGATGGGTGCCGTGAACGCCTCCGGCTGGACCGTTCGCTCGGACATCGGGAAGCAGCCGACGCCCGGATTCTCCGGCCCGTCGGGCGTCGGCTCGTCGTCCCCGCTCATGTCGCCGGTCCGGGTGCACGCTGCGAGAACTGCGAGAGACAACGCCGCGTACCGCATGAGCGCGGACTATGCCCCTCTACCCAGCGCAGCCCAAGTGAAAACGTGACTGCAACTCATTGATTGCAGACGCGGTTGTACGTCGTGCGAGGGCGCTTACGAGAGCGCGCCCGGTCAGCGCTTCTGTTCTTTGGGACACAACCCGGCGGCATCGCCCGACGCTTTCGGGCACAGCCCGTAGAGCTCGTGGCGATGACGGATCACGGTGAAGTTGCCGAGTCGCTCCGCAATGCGGTCCTGGAGCCTCTCGATCTCGTCGTCCTCGAACTCGAGGATCAGGCCGCACTTCATGCAGATCAGGTGATCGTGGTGATCGCCGACCACCTCGTAGCGCGCCTGGCCGTCGCCGAACTGACGCTCGACGGCGAGCCCACTGTCGACCAGCAGCTTGAGCGTGCGGTAGACGGTGGCGTAGCCGACGCGCGGCTGGCGCTTGCGGACCTTGCCGAGCAGCTCGTCGATCGAGACGTGATCGCGCGTGCGTAGAAACTGTTCGACGATCGCCTCGCGCTGCGCGGTGACGTTGAGCCGCCGATCCTGGACATAGGTACGCCAGCGCTCCTTGAGCTCCCCCACGTCGTCGGGGCGGAAATCCTGGCGGCTATCCGCTGGCATCGGTTTCAGCTTCCCCGCAAGTAGTAGTTGCGTCAAGCGTTCCGGCGGGAGTCAATTTTCATTTCCCGTCGAGATTCTCACCGAACGTCAGATCGTTTCGCTACAACCTCCGCATGGCGGACGCCGATCTCGGCTTCGATCAGGTGATCGGCCGGCTGCGCGAAGTCGTGCAGCGGCTCGAGTCAGGCGAGCTCACGCTCGAGCAATCGCTCGATGTCTACGAGGAAGGCGTCCAGCTCGCGCGCAAGGGGCAGCATTTGCTCGCCACCGCCGAGAAGCGCGTCGAGATCCTGGTCAGCGCGTCGGGCGGTGTCGAGGTCGCGCCGTTCGATCCGAAGTCGACCGAGCCCGGTCCATGACCGCCGCGACGCTGGCGCCGAGCGGCGCGCCCGCCGAGCTCGCCACGTTTCTCGATGCCGTGCGCGTCGCCGTCGATGCCGATCTCGCACGCCGGTTGAGCCCACCCGCGGATGATCCCGGCAAGCTCCTCGAGGCGATGCACTACGCGGCGACCGGGCCGGGCAAGCGCTTGCGCCCCGCCGTGCTGATCGCCGCGGCCGAAGCGTGTGGCGGCATGCGCGAAGCGGCGATGCCCGCGGCGAGCGCGATCGAGATGCTGCACGCGTACACGCTGGTCCACGACGATCTCCCGGCGATGGACGACGACGACGAGCGTCGCGGTCGGCCGACCGTGCATGTCGCGTTCGGCGAGGCGATCGCGATCCTCGCGGGCGATGGCCTGCTGACGCATGCGTTCGGCGCGCTCGCCGAGCTCGGGCCGCGCGCCGGTGCCGCGGTCGCGGTGCTCGCGCGTCGCGCGGGTGGTCGCGAGCTG
>JACCYD010000957.1 GCA_013696695.1 Deltaproteobacteria bacterium
AGCGAGCAGTGCACGGTGACCGGTGGCGGCGATGTCTACGTCGCGGTCAACGGCTACGCGACGACGAGCAACTTCAACATCAAGATCACCTACACCGAAGGTGGTGGCACGGTGACGCCGCCTCCGCCCCCGCCGGTGGTCACGCACGTCAACACGACGGGCAACGTCGCGCTGAACGAGATGAAGGTGTTCACGGTCGACGTGGTCGCGAACCGCCGCATCGTGCTGCGCACCACCTCGCTGAAAGACGTCGACCTCTACATCCAGATGGGCGTCGCCCCGACGACGAACGCGTACGTTCAACGCGCGTTCACCTCCTCGGGTAACGAGACCATCACGTACACCCCGACCAGCAACGGCAAGCTCCACATCGGCGTGCACGGTTACGAGGCCGCGGCGTTCTCGGTGCGCAGCGCGGATATGTAACGGTCAATTTCTCGCACGCGCGTGCGCGGCTGCGTGGCAAGAATCCCCCCTTGTCACGCAGCCGATTTGTTGTTTCGGCGCGCTACGACTATCGAGGGTCGTAGCCTTCCTTCATGCAGATCTGCGCGTAGCTCGCTTTCCCGAGTAGTTTGAAATAGACCTTCGCCTTCGGAAAGTTTTTGGCGCGGCACGCGGCGAGATAGGTCTTCGTCAGCACGTTCTTGCAGCGCATGACCTGCTCGAAGTGGCCGAGCGCTTGCGCGAACGAGGCGTTGTTCATCGCCTGGTCGCCCTTGGTCTCGACGACCGCCACGGCTCGCGGATCGCTGCAGAGCTTGGTGGGTCGGGCGGGCTCGTCCTCGATCACGACGACATCATCGGGGGTGGAAGTCGTGGTAGTCGTCGTGGCGCCGCGCGGGACGCAGCGCTTCGCGGTCGCGCGGATCGCGACCGCGAATTCGGGGCGCGCCGTTTCAGTCGCCTCGAGCAGCAGCTCGTGCTCCGCACAGTTTCTGGCCGCCGCGAGCTTGTCGAGCGAGGCGACGCTGCGCTCCATGGTCGCGAGCTCGAGCTCTGCGATCGCCGTCTTCGCATCCCCGAGGTACATCGACTCGGCCGGGATCGCCGCGAGGTGGCTCCGCGCGCGGTCGAGGTCGAGCGCCTGCTTCGCCTCGACGAGGCTGGCCATGCGCCTGGCTGCGGCGCCTTCGCGCTGCGCGATCGCGACGTATTTCTCACCTAGCGGTCTCGCGTGCGGGATCAACGAGCTGCCGCAGCCCTCGAGCGCGTTCCAGTTGCGATCGGCGCGCGCTGTCTCGCATTGCGTGAGGATCCAGCGTTGGGTATCGGCTGAATCGTCGCGTTTCGGAGGAGGCTCGACGACAGCGGAAGCGACACCGGCATCCACGACCGGGATGTCGGCTGCGTTGCCGCGCGTCGCGACCGCGACGATCGCCAAGATGAGAACCACACCGCCTGCGACGCCGGCGATCAACGACCACGGCAGGCGGCGGGTCCCGAACGTGGAATCGGCGAGCGTCTCGTGGTTGCGCTCGTCGTCGGCAGCGATCGGCCTCGCCTGCGGCGCCTTGGAATCCGCGACGATCGATCCAGAGGCGACCTTCGGCTCGGGGCGAGGGCGCGGCGGTACCGGCACGATCGCCGGCGTGTCGACCGAGTCATCGAGCTCGAACCGCGCGCGCGGCTTGTCAGGCGGCGGTGGCTCGACGACGCCGGTGACCACCGGGCGCCTGACGAACCGCGGCTTCTCGCGCGGCACCGGATCGAGGATCACCGACGCTTGCGGAACCACCGCGCACGCCGCGAGTGCGTTCTCGATCTCGCGCATCGAGCTCGGGCGATCGTCCGGCAGCTTCTCGAGCATCGCCATCACGAGCGTGTCGAGTGGCTCGGGGACGTTATCCATCAGGTCGCGCGGAGGCACGGGCTGCGCCGTCTGGTGCTGGAACATCACGTCGCCGGTGTCGCCCTCGAACGGAGCGCGACCGCAGATCATCTCGTAGAGGATGCAGCCGAGCGCGTAGATGTCGCTGCGCGCATCGACGTTGGCCGACGACCGCGCTTGCTCGGGGGCCATGTAGCGCGGCGTCCCGAGGATCATCTGCGAGTGCGTGTGCACACCGCCTGGGCCCGGATCGGCGAGCTTGGCAATTCCGAAGTCGAGGATCTTCGCGCGCTCGCCACCGACGACCGCGGCATCGGGGAGCAGGAAGACGTTGTCCGGCTTGAGATCGCGATGGATGATGCCGGCGTCGTGTGCGGCGTGAAGCGCAGCGGCGAGCTGGCGGACGATCGCGATCACGCTCGCGACCGGAACCAGCTTCTTGCTCGAGATCCGGTCTCCGAGGCTCTCGCCCTGCAGACGCTCCATCGCGATGTATGCCGTCCCGTCGGAGCGGCCGGTGCCACTGACGAGGCCGCAGTCGAACACGGTGACGATACCGGGATGGCCGATCTTCGCGGCGGCACGCGCCTCCTGGAGAAAGCGCTGCACGATGTGCTCGCGGGTCAGGAACTCCGGCTTGAGGAACTTGATCGCGAGGTCGCGGCCGAGCTCGGTGTCGCGCGCGAGGTGGACGACGCCGAAGCCCCCCCTTGCCGAGACGCTCACCGACCTCGTATCGACCAAACCGCAACCCCGGCTGCACTCGGTCCAGCATACGCCAACGGTGGCGCTGCGCAGGCCGCCGAAGGCCACGTGGATGGCTCGGCGACAAGGATCCATCGACGGCAAGCTCGAATTTCGAGGACACTGGTCAGGTGAGTCGCCACGATGACGAGACGCTCCACGAACATGACCACACCGAGCCACAGCTCGAGGTTCGCGGCGTTGCGGCGCTGCCGAGCCGCTACACGCTCGGCGAGGTGATCGGTCGCGGCGGGATGGGCGAGGTGATGGCTGCGCGCGACGAGCAGATCGGTCGCTCGGTCGCGATCAAGCGCCTCCGTCAACCCGATCCCGAGATGCTCGCGCGGTTTCTTCGCGAAGCGCGCGTGCAAGGCCGGCTCGAGCACCCCGCCGTCGTGCCGGTGCACGAGCTCGCGTACGACGAGGCGAACCAGCCGTTCTTCGTGATGAAGCACCTGACCGGCGACACGCTCGCCAAGGTGCTACCGCAGCGGAAGTTCACGACCCAGCAGCTGTTGCGCGCGTTCGCCGAGATCTGCCTCGCGATCGAGTTCGCGCACACCCGCGGGATCGTGCACCGCGATCTCAAGCCGGCGAACATCATGCTCGGCGATTTCGGCGAGGTGTACGTGCTCGATTGGGGCATCGCGCGCGTCGCCGGCGACGAGCCGCGGGAGAGCTTCGAAGACATCGGCACCAGCCCCACCATCGAGACCAGCGCCGGCTCGATCCTCGGCACGCCGGGCTACATCTCGCCCGAGCAGATCCGGGGCGAGGCTGACCTCGACGGTCGCACCGACGTCTATGCGCTCGGCTGCATCCTGTTCGAGATCCTCGCGCAGCGCCCGCTCCATCCTCGCGGGCACGCAGGCATCGCGTCCGCGCTCGCAGATGTCGACGCGCGCCCGTCTCTGCATGCGCCCGAGGTTCCACCCGAGCTCGACAAGATCTGCGTGCGCGCGACCGCGAGCGACAAGCACGACCGCTACGAATCCGCGCGCTCGCTCAGCGAGGCCGTGCAGCGCTACCTGGACGGCAATCGGGATCTCGCGCTGCGCAAGCAGCTCGCGAGCGATGAGCTCACGGCGGCGCGCACGGCGCTCGAGTCGAGTCACCTACCGGCGCAGCACACGGCGGCGATCCGCGCAGCCGCACGCGCGATCGCGCTCGATCCGACCGAGCGCGAGGCGGTCGAGCTCGTCGGCCACTTGATGTTGCAGCCGCCCAAGCAAGTGCCGCCGGAGGTCGATCGCGAGCTCGCTCGGCTCGACGACGAGGAGCTGATCAAGAGCACGCGCATCGGGCTCGCCGCCGCGATCTCTGCGGCGCTGTTCGTCCCCATCCTCTACTGGATGGGCTTTCG
>JACCYD010000978.1 GCA_013696695.1 Deltaproteobacteria bacterium
GGATCCTCGAGAGCGGACGCAAGATCGATCGCGCGATCAACAAGCTCGAGACCAACGAGACGATGACGCCCAGCGCGAGCGCGATCATCAGGAAGACCTGGGCCGACCTCGCGGTGTCGTCGGCTTCTGCCCTCCGCTTGACGAGCAGCGTCGTCTCCGCGTCGGAGATCGTGGCGAACTGCGCGCGCAATGCGTCCATCGCCTGCTTGCCGGCGAGCAGCGCCGCCCGTCCGGTCGCGTCATCGAAGGGCGCGCGTCGGCGACGCTCGATGTTCTCGCTGAGTACCTGGAACCGCGCCGCCACGGCAGAGGTTAGCCCCTGGACGCGCGCGTGTTGCTCGGTGTTGTCTTCGGTCAGCTTGCTCAGCGTCTCGATGAATCGATCGGTATCGACCTGAGCCGTACGATACAGCTCGAGGAACTGGTCGTCGGCGATCAGATAGAACGCACGCGCGCCGGTCTCTGCGTCGAGGATGCGCGTCAGCAGCCGCTGCACGTTCAGCTTGACGTCGAGGCTGCGCTCCACCCAGCTCGTGGTCGTGGCTTGCCGTTCCGACATCGAGCGCGCGAGCAGGCCCACCACGATCAACAACACGACCGGGGTCGCGAATCCGAACGTGATCTTCTTTGCAATCGTCATCAGGTTCCTCGATCTACAAGCGCGCGATGGTCGGAGACTAGCTCGATCAATCGATCGACGTCGACGAGTAGCACCTCGCCGACAATGGCACGGAGCCAGGGCTCCCCGGAGCCCCGGAGGTCGGGAACGACCTCGGGGAGGTCGAGCGTGTCGACGACCGAATCGACCAGGAGTGCGAGGGGAGTCTTTTGCGACCCGAGCCCGAGGATGAGCACGGGCGTCTCCCCGGTCACCTGCTCGGGCAATCCGCGCCACGTCCGTCCACCGAAGACGGCCACGACCTTGCCCTCGAGCTTCGCGACGCCGATGACGCCGCGCGGTGCATTCGGGACGGGTGTACAGCGTCCGATCGGTCGCACGCGGATCACCTGCTCGATCGCGAACCCGTAGCGTTGCGCGCCGATCATGGCGACGAGTGCTTGTGACCGTGTGGTGGTCGCGAGATGCGCCGGAACCCGCGCGAGTGCGCGAGCGCGCCGGATGAGGATGTCATCTGTTGCCATCGAGCTGCTCCAGGGCGTGGCGACACACGGTGGTGAGCGATCCGGCGGTCTCGTCGATCCACTGCACCGGCTCCGTCGCGGGGAGCCTGGTCACGAGGGTGAGCGTCGCGCGATAGGCCTGCCGCGCCTCTGCATGCTGGCCGCGCGAGCGCCGCAGGGACGCGGCGAGCAGGTGCGCAGCCGCCTTGGTCGGGTCGAGGTAAATGCATCGCCCGAGCGAGGCAAGCGCCGCGACAGGATCGAGCTCGGTCGCGAGCACTGCCTGGAGGAAATACAGCTCGGCGTCGAGGGGCCGCGCCGCGAGCGCTGCGGTGAGAATCGTCTTCGCCCGCGGCAGATCACCGAGATCCGCCAACCGACGGATCTCGTGGGCGTCGACGGTAGGCTGTGGTTCGCGCGTTACAACGACACGTGCGGGCACGCTCGGCGGTGGAAGCTCGAACACGTCCTCGAACGATTCGGGAGGTGGAGCAACCCAGTGGATCGCTGGCGCTGGCGCTGGCGTCGCCACGGACCACATCGGCGGCTCGCGGCGCGTGTGATTGTTGCGTGGACGGTAGAACACCCCGCGATCATCGATCACCAGATCCAGTGGGGCGACCCCGTCGAGTCGCGGGTCGGACGGACCGACCGCGAGCCAGCCGTCGCGATCGAGCGCACCCGCGAGCTTGTTCGCCACGAGCGCGATCGACTTTGGATCGAAGTAGATGAGCACGTTGCGACACAGGATCAGATGCTGACCGTCGGGGTAGCCATCCTCGATCAGGTTCAACCTGCGAAACGTCACGGTTTGCACGAACCGTGAGGGCACCTGGAACTGGGCCTCGATGGGTTCGAGATACCTCGCCGCCGGCGTTCCTGGACCGAGGCGCGTCGACCATGCCCGGTAGCGTCCACGCCGGGCGCGTGCCAGCGCGGGCTCCGACAGATCGGTGCCGAGGACGGTCGATCGTTCGTACAGCCCTCGCTTGGCGAGCATGAATGCGAGCGTGTACGGCTCCTCACCTCCGGCACAGCCGGCACTCCACACGCGCAGGGTGCCCGGTGCCACGCGCGCGAGCTCGGGCACCACGATCTGGTCCAGAAACGACAGCTGCTCGACGTCCCGGTCGAAGAAGCTCTCGTGCACCACGAGTCGCTCGAGCAGCTCCGGAAGCTGGCCGCTATTGATCAGCTCGCGGTCGGTCCGGAGATTGCGTTCGACCATGAACTCGCCGATCGCCTGGACGGCCGTCTCGCCTCGAATGTCAGGGAACACCAGGCCGCTGCGCTCCGCGATCAACGCGAGCACTGCCGCGATCTGCGACGTGTCGAGCGAAGTCACGTGGTCTCTTGGCGGGTCGCGATCGCGTGTGCCGTTCGCTCGGCTTCGAGGTCGGTCAGGAACGCGGCGAGATCGCAGACCACGAGCAGACCGTCGTGCAGGCGTGCAAGCCCGCGAATCAGTGGATCCGTGGAGCTCGTGGCGCCAGCGACCAGCTCGGGAGCGATGTCGCGCAGCTCGTGCGCGCGATTCACTCGCACGACCGCGGATCCGCGAGCCCCGACGTCGACGATGACCAGATGATCGTCGCGATGGACGGCGCGTCGAGCGAGGCCGAATCGGCCTCTCAGATCGTAGGCAGGGAGCGGCTCGCCACGCACGTTGACGACGCCCTCGACGACGTCTGGACACCCTGGGACCGGCGTGATGGCGACTGCGCGAACGACCTCGATCACCTGGGCTACTGGTAGAGCGAGCGAGACCTCGTCGAGCGAGACGATGAGCAGGGCGGTCATTCGTCTTGCTTCGGCGGCTGGACCTCGACCTTGCTGGTCCCAGTTTGCTGTTCCGACTTCCTGACCATCGATGCCAGATCGCCCGCGATGACCCCCGCGTCCGCAGCGCTGACACCCTCGGAGAGCTGTTGGTACACCTCGAGCATCCGTTCGTCGACGCGTGCCGTGCTCTCGCCGTCGGTGCTCTCGCCGGGCAACTCGACGCGAAGCTCGCGAATCACCATCCGCAGTCCCGCCGCGATCGGCAGCGCCAGCAGTGCACCCAGGATGCCGGCGAGCGTACCTCCTATGAGCAGCGCGATCAGCACGATCGCCGGCGGCAAGCGCAGCACGCGACCATAGACGCGCGGCACGAGGATGCGACTCTCGAACTCCTGATAGAGCACCATGATGCCGAGCACGATGAGCGTGACGGTGGTACCGAGCGGGGTAACCGCGATCACGACCGGAGTGCTGGCGATGTAGCCCCCGACGAATGGAATGATGTCGGTCAGCCCGGCAAACAAGGCGATCGGAAGCGCGTTATCGGCGCCGAGGATCGTGAGCAGGATGAACACGAACACCGTGATCGAGAGCGACGTGATCAGCTGGCCGCGCATGTAGCCACCAACGATCACCTTCAGCTCGAGCAGGATCTTCGCGACCTTGACGTGGTGACGGCGTGGGGTCAACGCGTAGACCAGACCCTTCGAGCGCGTCGGATCGGCGAGCAGATAGATTGTGAGGAAGAGGGTCG
>JACCYD010000986.1 GCA_013696695.1 Deltaproteobacteria bacterium
CTGCTGTCATCCGCGACCCGATGGGGCGGACTTGCCGTGATCGCATTGATCGCCCTCGGCATCGGCATCTACGTCGCCCTCGACGGGCGCGAGGCGCCCAAGCCGACGGGACCGACCGAACGTGACCGCGCGATCGCGATCATGAACGGTGAGACGCCTCCTCCGGAACCGACGGTCGTACACGCGCCGCAAGCTGGCGACACCAAGACCACCGAGCCCGCGTCGGGAACGACCGCGTGGCGTCCTGCGGCCGAGCCCGTCGCAGCCGAGTCCGCAGCGACCGGAGCCACCGAACCCGCAGCCGCAACGCCGACCACTGTTGTGAAGGCACCGTCTGCGCCGATCGAGACCACCCCGGTCTCGGCACCTGCGACTGCGCCGATCGCGGCGAGCGAGCCCGCCAGATCAGCCGTCACCGCCGAGCCGATCGCGGCCGTCACTGCCGAACCGATCGACGCGCCGGCCGACGATTCCATCGCGATCGACGACATCGAGATCGAGCCGATGACCGCCCGACCGTCGAAGCGCACGTCGCGGTCGTCCGGTGCTCGCAAGGCCAAGACGTTGGCATCGAGGGAAATCGTCGAGCCGAAGACGTCTCGCCGCGCCTCGAACGATCCGGTGCTCGCGATCCTCGCCGAGAAGCCGGTGAAGGCAACGAAGGTCAAGGAGATCAAAGCAGACAAGCCGAAGAAGGTGAAGGAAGCCGTCGGCCCCGCGACCGAGATCGCTGCACCGAAGGGCGCGCCTCCGGCGAAGGGCACCGGCAAGATCACGATCACGAGCAACGTCGCCGCGCTGATCTTCCTCGACGGTCGCGCCACCGGAAAGACGGCACCGAGCGCGCTCGTCGTGCCGGCCGGCGATCACCAGATCACGCTGCTCGAACCGAGCACGAAGAAGGCGAAGACGGCGAGTGTCCAGATCGCCGCGAACAAGACCGTTAGCGTGCGCCGCGACTTCAACTGAAAACCCCGCGATGTCGTCAGGGCAGGGTCGGCGGCGAGGCGGGTAACTCGCCGCTCGTGATCGCGCGGTCGATCCGTTTCGCCAGCGCCCGCGCGGCCGCCGCGGAGCCCTCCTCGACATCGAGCACGAGCTGGTTCGCCCCGACCTCGAGCACGAGGCGGCGGCGTGGTCGCGTGAAGCGCACGCCGATCAGTGCGGCGGCGATCGTGAACGCGACCGCGCCGACGATGTAGCCATCGCCGGCGATCCACACGCCCCCGAGGACGGCGAACGCGATGCCGACCCAGCTGGTGCGCTGGACCTGCCAGCTGGCGAACCGGACGTCGTGGACCGTGGTCACGATGTTCTCGGCGGCCTCCGGGCGCGCACGCCACATCACGGTGTCGCCGGTGACCTCGATAGTCGCGGGGCGCCCGTAAGCGGTACCCGTGATCTTCGCGGTCGTCACGCCGCCACGATACACTGAGGCATGGTTCGCCTCGCGGCGATCGCACTCGCGCCTGCTGCGTGCGATCCGTCCCACTTCCGCAAGACCGCACGTCCGGCCGAGGCGCAGCGCTAGTGCCGGCGATTGGCATCGATTTTGGCACCACCAACTCGGCGGTCGCGATGGCTGGTGACTCGGGGGTCGAGCTGGTTCCCCTGGAGGGTGCGCCGTACTGGCGAACGGTGCTGTTCTTCGAGCCCAGCGGAAGGCTCTCCGCCGGCGCACCTGCGATCGCGCGGTACCTCGAGACCGGCGGCGAGGGGCGGCTCATCCAGTCGATCAAGTCGCACCTCGCGAGCGCGTCGTTCTCGAAGACGATCATCTTCAATCGCCGCTGGGCGCTCGACGACATGATCGCCGCGTACCTGCGGCAGCTCCGCGCCGGAGCACCGGCGGGTATCGAGCTCGGGAACCGCTGCGTGATCGGTCGGCCCGTGCGGTACTGGGGTGCCGAGACCGCCGAGGATGACACGCGCGCGTTGACGCGGATGCGCGAGGCGCTGAGCAAGGCGGGCTTCGACGACGTGGCGTTCGAGTACGAGCCGGTCGGCGCGGCGTTTCGCTACGCCGCTCGCCTCGATCACGAGGAGCTGATCGTGGTCGCCGATTTCGGCGGCGGCACCACCGACTTCTCGGTGATGTCAGTCCCGCCGGGTGGCGATGGCATGAAGATCCTCGCGACCGGCGGAATCGGCATCTCGGGCGATGCGTTTGACGCGCGCGTGATCGACGCCGTGGTGTCGCCCGCGCTGGGCAAGGGCACGAGCTACCGTGTCGACGGGTTCGGTGGCATCGCTCCGATTCCGACGTGGCTGTACAGCCACCTCCGACGCTGGCACTACCTGTCGTTCCTCAAGGAGGAGTCGACCATCAAGCTCCTCGAGCGTGTCACGCGAGGTGCGCTCGAGCCCGCGAAGTTCGAGGGGCTGGTGCGGATCGTCGAGGAAGACCTCGGGCTCCCGCTCCACCGCGCCGTCGAAGGCGCGAAGTCGCGGCTATCGGCGAGCGACCACGATCGCGTGACGGTGCGAGATATCGATCTCGATCTGCCGGTGACGCGCGCCGGCTTCGATAGCTGGATCAGCGAAGATCTCGACGACATCGATCGCGTGCTCGGGCGCGTGCTCGACGAAGCGAACGTCAAGCCAGCCGATGTCGATCGCGTGTTCGCGACCGGTGGCAGCTCGCTCGTGCCGGTGGTGCGCAGCCGGCTCGCCGCGCGGTTCGGGGCAGACAAGGTCGTCGGCGGCGAGGAGCTGACGAGCGTCGCGTGGGGCCTCGCCGCGCGCGCGCGCCAGCTGTTCGGCTAGTCGCCACTGTCGTCGGCGTCTTGATCGCTGTCGTCGTCGGGCTTGTCGGGCTTGTCGGGCTTGCCGGACTTGCCGGTCGAGCTCGGCTTCTTCTTCGGATTATCGTCGGCCGGATGATCCTCGAGGAACGAGTCGATCGCCTTCTTGTAGGCGGCAGGGTCATCGAACATCACGAAGTGCTTCGTGCCCTTGAGCACGATCATCTCGTGATCCGGAATCGTCTCGACCTGACCGCGGATCCGCTTCTGGAAGCCGCCATCGGCCGCGAGGATCAGCACCGGGCTCTTGATCTCGTTGACCTGCTCGGTGAGATCGGTGGTGACCATCTCGTAGATCGCGTCGGCGAAGGCGCGACGATCCGACTTCGCCACCTTCTGGAGCACCGACTCCATGCGTTTTGGATTCCGCGTCATCGAGGCGAACGCGATCCGCGTCTGGGTCGAGAACTGCTCGTCACTCGCGTTCTTCCAC
>JACCYD010001016.1 GCA_013696695.1 Deltaproteobacteria bacterium
CCTGAGTGCTGCCTGCGGCGACGCGGCCGCCGATCAGCAGCCGCCGAGCGCGAGCAAGCGACCCGATCCGGATCGCAAGCTCGAGTACCACGGCTCGGCGATGGGTACGGCGATCAGCCTCTACTTCTGGACCGACGACGAAGCCAAGGCTGCCCGGGCCGCCGAATCGGTGTTCAAGGAGATGAAGCGGATCGACGGCGTGATGACCACGTGGACCCCCGACTCCGAGGTCTCGAAGATCAACGCCGCGGCCGGCGGCAAGCCCGTCGTGGTGTCCGAGGAGACGTACGCGGTGATCGAGCGCGCGCAGGATGTGTCGAAGCGCACGCGCGGGATCTTCGACATCACCGTCGGCGCGTTCAAGGGGCTGTGGAAGTTCGACCAGGACATGGACGGCACGCTGCCGGATCCGGCCGACGTCAAGAAGCGGCTCTCGTTGATCGGATATCGCGACGTCGTGCTCGACAAGGCCAAGCGCACCGTGTTCCTCCGCAAGCAGGGCATGTCGATCACACTCGGCGGCATCGCGAAGGGCTACGCCGTCGACAAGTGCGTCAAGCTGTTGCACGACCTCGGCTTCGTCCACTTCATGGTCCAGGCCGGCGGCGACATGTACATCTCGGGCAAGAAGGGCGACAAGCCGTGGGTCGTCGGGGTTCGCGATCCGCGCGGCGCGACGGTCGCGACGTTCGCATCGACCGCGATCGAGGATCACTCGTTCTCGACCTCCGGTGATTACGAGCGCGGCTTCGTCAAGGACGGCGTCCGCTATCACCACATCCTCGATCCGCGCACCGGTCAGCCGGCGCGGTCGTCGCGCTCGGTGACGATCAAAGCGAAGGACGCTTTCACTGCGGATGCATGGTCGAAGGTGATGTTCATCCTCGGCTGGAAAGAAGCGCTGAAGGTGATCGAGCGCGAGAAGCTCACCGACTTCGAGGCAGCGTGGGTCGACGACAAGAACGAGCTCCACGTCACCAAGGGGCTCGAGTCGACGCTGATGATCCACCGGCCCCCGACGCCGGGGATCTAGCGAGCCCGAGCCCGAGCCCGAGCCCGACCACGGATCCGCAAGCGCCAAGCATGAGCGTGGACTAGCGATCATCTGGGCTCGCCTTCGAGGAACGGGCGCGAGGATCACGGTCGCACTTTCAGAGACCAACCGAGCTGCGCGAGCACCAAGCATGAGCGTGGACTAACGATCATCTGGGCTCGCGTTCGAGGACCGGGCGCGAGGATCACGGTCGCACTTCAGCGAGGATCATGGTCACAATTTCAGAGACCTGACGGAATCGGGCTCGGGCTCGGGCTCGTTACGGTACTTCGACGACGTCGACGATCGCGCGGACGATGCTGCGCGGATCGGCTTCCGGGTCCTGCATCATGATCCGCGACGGCAACAACTCGTGTGCCGCGCGACGAACGTCATCGGGCGTCGCATACCGCCGGCCGGCAGCGCGGGCGTGTGCGCGAGATGCGGCCAGGATCGGACGCGACGCCGTCGGTGGAGCGCCGACCAGGATGCCTTCGGTGAGCCGCGGATCGGTAGCCTTGATCAGGGCCAGGACGTAGCCCTCGAGCTTGGCGTCGATATGGATGTCCTCGGCGGCAAGGGGCGGCGCCGCCACCGTTGCGAAGACCCGCGCGCGGAGAGCCTGGTTCTCGGCCTCGAGCTCGTAGACCCGTGCCTCGAGCTCGTCGACCCGCGTCGCCTTGCGCTCGAGCGCCGCCTGGTACTGAGCCCGCGCCGCTTCGTCATCCCGGAACACGCCCAGATCATACCTCTACGAGGCGGAGGGGATGGTCTCGACCTCGACGAACGGCGCGCGCAGCCAGCGCGCGACAGCAACGTCGATCGAATCCTTCGTCACCGCGCGATAGCGCGCGAGGTCGGCGGCGAAGCTGTCGGGCTGGTCGTGATAGAGCATCGACCGCTGCACGATGCTGGCGCGGCGCGTGATGCCGGAGAGGCTCCAGATCGCTCCGGCCTCGCGGCGGGTCACCATCCGATCGATCGCGCGCTGATCGAGGCGGTCGTCGCAGATCGCGTCGAGGATCGCGCGCACCGCCGCCGGATCGCTGCCGGTGCGGAGATCGACGGCGATGTGGATCTCGCCACCGACGCGCGTATTGGTCGTCCACGCCGACACGCGCTGTGCGAGCTG
>JACCYD010001055.1 GCA_013696695.1 Deltaproteobacteria bacterium
ACACTCGGTCGCGGCATCACGCTCGGCCTCGGCGTGCGCGTCACGCGCGGCGACGCCACGGGCTACGCGTATTGCGAAGATCTGGCGTGGGAGAAGATGGCGCACGCCGCGCGCACCGCCGGTCAGATCGCCATTGGCGGCGGACACCCACCGGTCGGCATCGCGAACCTGACCAACATCCCGACGCCGAGCTTCTACGCCGTGCCGATGCCATCGCTGATGGTGGGTCCGGCCGACAAGCTCGCGCTGCTGCGCGCGGCGGACCGGGCGGCGCGCGCGTTCGACAACCGCATCGTCAAGGTCGAGGCGTCGTTCGTCGAGAGCATCAAGGAAGTGCTGCTGTTCACCAGCGACGGCCGGATGGCCACCGATGTCCAGCCGCTGATGCGGTTCGGCGTGCGCGCGGTCGCCGAGGATGGCGCCAAGCGCCAGTCGGGCAGTGGCGGCGGTGGAGGTCGCTTCGGGATGGAGTATTTCGAGCAGGCGATGCGCGATGCCGCGAGCCACGGCAAGGAAGCCGCGCGCGTCGCGATCGCGATGCTCGACGCGCGCGATGCGCCGGCCGGCGATCTGCCGGTGGTGCTCGCTCCCGGCGACTCGGGCATCCTGCTGCACGAGGCGGTGGGGCACGGCCTCGAGGCGGACTTCAATCGTAAGGAGACGTCGAACTACACCGGCCAGATCGGCAAGGAAGTCGCGAGCAAGCTGTGCACGGTCGTCGACGACGGTACGATCGTCAGCTCGCGCGGCGCGATCAACGTCGACGACGAGGGCTATGCGGGCCAGAGCAACACGCTGATCGAGAACGGCATCCTCGTCGGCTACATGCACGATCGGCTGAGCGCGAAGCACTACGGCATCAAGCCCACGGGCAATGGCCGCCGCGAATCGTTCCGCTCGATGCCGCTGCCGCGGATGACGAACACCTCGTTGCTCGGCGGCACCGACAACCCCGACGACATCATCAAGAGCGTCAAGCGTGGCATCTACGCGAAGCGATTCTCCGGTGGCCAGGTCAACATCTCGAACGGGGACTTCGTGTTCTCGCTGAGCGAGAGCTATCTGATCGAAGACGGCAAGCTGACCGCGCCGCTCAAGGGCGTCAACTTGATCGGCAACGGCCCCGAAGTGCTTCGCCGCGTCGACATGCTCGGTTCGGATTTCGAGCTCAGCGACGGCATCTGGACGTGCGGGAAGGATGGCCAGTCGGTCCCGGTCAACGTCGGTACTCCGACGGTGCGCATCGGGTCGATCACGGTCGGAGGCACGCAAGTATGACGAGTGGGCCAAAAAAACGAGTGGGCAAAAAATGAGCGGAGCGCAGGTCACAGAAGCCACGGTCAAAGAGCTGTGCGACATCGCGCAGCTCGCCGTCGAGATCGCCAAGAGAGCCGGTGCGGAGCATGCCGAAGTGCTGGTGCGCGATGGCAGCGAGCTGACCGCGAAGGTCCGGCTCGGCGAGCCCGAGCTCGTGCAGGAAGCAGGCAGTCGTGCGCTCGGCTTGCGCGTGTTGCGCGGCGGTCGCCGTGCGGTGACGTACACCAGCGATCTGCGGCGCGAGGCCCTCGAGGCGTTGTGCGCCGAGACCGTGACGCTCGCCGATCTCGCGGAGCCCGACGAGTTCGCGCTGCCGCCGGATCCGAAGCTGCTCGCGACGAGCGTGCCCGAGCTCGATCTCTACGACCCAGCGGTCGCCGAGGTCGATGCAGCCTGGGCGCTCAAGCAGGCGATCGCGGGCGAGTCCGCGGCACGCAAGCACGATGCCCGCGTCACCAACTCGGAAGGCGCCACCTGGCAGCGCGTGCTCGGCGCGACGGCCTTCGCCACCAGCGGCGGCTTCATCGGTGGCTATCGCGGCAGCTACGCATCGCTCGTCGTCGAGCCGCTATGCGACGACGTGACCGATCCGAAGAACCCGAAGAAGCGCAACGGCTACTGGTGGAGCGCGTCGCGCTTCCTCGCCGAGATCGATCCGGCGGATGTGATCGGCATCGAGGCAGCGCGGCGCACCGTGGCGACGCTCGGCTCTCGCAAGGTCGAGACCCAGGAGTGCGCGATCGTGTTCGATCCGGAGATCGCGCGATCGATCGTCGGCACGATCTTCAGCGTCGCGAACGGCTCTTCGTTCTGGCGGAAGTCGTCTTATCTCGTCGGTAAAGAGGGCGAGCAGATCGCCAGCAAGCTGGTGACGATCGTCGACGATCCGTTGATCAAGCGCGCGCCGGGCTCGAAGCCGTTCGATGGCGACGGCCTCGCGACGCGCAAGAACTCGGTGGTCGAAGCCGGCGTGCTATCGCCGGTGTTGTGCGACGTCTACAGCGCGCGCAAGCTCGGCCGGGAGTCCACGGGATCGGCAGGGCGGGGCATCGGCGGCAACCCTGGCCCGACGACGTCGAACCTCGTGATGCAGGCGGGTGGGATGTCTCGCGAGCAGCTGTTGAAGGACACCAAGAAGGGTCTCTACGTCACGAGCCTCATGGGCTTCGGGTTCAACCCCGTGACCGGCGACTTCTCACGCGGTGCGCAAGGCTTCTGGATCGAGAACGGCGAGCTGACGTTCCCGGTCAGCGAAGTCACGATCGCGGCCAACTTCGACGAGATCCTCAAGCGAATCGACGCGGTGGCCGACGACCTGACGATGCGGAGCTCGACGGCGGCGCCGACGTTCCGCGTATCGCACATGATGGTTGCGGGTAGCTCGCAGTAAACCGAGCGCACAGCGTGTAGCACCTACATCCGCGATCGCCTTTGCATGGCGGGCGTTTCGATTGACTTGATCACGCTCGAATGAAACGATCGAATCGTGCCCGCTGTCGCTGCTGCAGGGGGGCTACCCACACGTCTCGGCAAGTACGAGATCCTGAGTCCGCTGGCCGCTGGCGGGATGGCGAGGATCTATATTGCGCGGACAACTGGGATCGGCTCCTTCGAGCGCCATGTGGTGCTGAAGTTGATCACGCCCGAACGCGCGAACGACCACACCGCGGTCCAGATGTTCCTCGACGAGGCACGGCTGGCCGCGTCACTCAACCATCAGAACGTCGCGCAGGTGTTCGAGGTCGGCGAGGACGGCGGCATCCACTACCTCGCGATGGAGTACGTCCACGGGCAGGATCTCCGTGCGCTGCTCGCGAAGGCCGGTAGCCAGGGGACGCGCGTCCCGCTCGAGCTCGCGCTCACCGCCGTCGCCGGGGCCGCGGCTGGCCTCAATCACGCGCACGAGCGCCGCGATAGCAACGGCGTGCCGCTCGGCATCGTCCACCGCGACGTTTCTCCGTCGAACATCATGATCGGCCTCGACGGCTCGGTGAAGCTGCTCGACTTCGGCATCGCGAAGGCCACCTCACGCTCGGTCGAGACGGTGAGCGGAATCATCAAGGGCAAGTTCGCGTACATGGCGCCGGAGCAGTGCCGCGGCCGCGATGTCGATCCACGCAGCGACGTGTTCTCGCTCGGCATCATCCTCTACGAGATCACCACGCAGCATCGCTGCTTCCGCGCGGACTCCGATTTCGACACCATGCACCGCATCGTCACCGGCGATGTCGTGCGGCCGACGCGGCTGGTGCAGGGCTATCCGCAGGCGCTCGAAGCGATCGTGATGAAGGCGCTCGCGATCGACGCGAACCAGCGCTACCAGTCCGCAGGCTTGCTGCTCGAGGCGATCGAAGCGTTCGCGATGTCGGCGCGAATGTCGCTGTCGACGATGGCGCTCGGCCGCTTCATGCGCGAGATGTTCGGCGAGACGCAAGAGCCGTGGCTGCAGGCGCGTGGCAGCGGGCCGATGCCTCCCTCGCCGAAGGAGAGCACGATCTCCAACACCAACGGCCAGTCGGAAGCGCACGCGGACCAGCGGTCGGCGGCACAGCAAGTCGCGCCGCGCACGCTGCTCGACCTGCCGCGCGATCACGAAGATCGCGGCGGCGACGAGCCGGATTCCGTCGAGTGGAACGCGAAGTCGTATCCAACCATGGTGCCGGGCTCGTACGCGTCGGCGCAGACGCTGCAGCCGGACAACAACCCGATGTCGCCGCTGTCGAAGGTCGGGCGCACCAGCTCGCCGCAGCTCCCCGCACTCCAGGCGCCGGCCCAGAAGTCGCCGGCGATGCCGAATCCGACCGCAGCACCGGTAGGTGGCGTTGCCAACAGCTCGGCGCAGTTCCCGATCGGGCCAGGCTCCGGCTCGCATTCACATCCCGCGATGCCCGCGATGCCCGCGATGCCCGCGCTGTCGCTGAAGAAGTCGGGCACCCATCAGAGCGGACAGTCCTACGCACACGAGGAATCGCTGGCCAACGTCCGTGTGCGGCCGAATCGCCGGCCGCTGTGGATCGGGATGGCGATCATCCTGCTCGGCGTCGGCATCGTGCTATTCGTCGGCTACGGCGGCGGCTCGGTCGATCCCAAGCCTGAAGATCCGAAGCCGCCGGTCAGTCCGCAGGCCAAGCTGCCTGACCCGGCGACGAAGAATCCGACCGTCGATCCAGCGGTGACGCCGGACGCGGCTGTCGTGCCCGCAGACGACACCGTTCGCTTCGACATCACGTCGGAGCCGTCGAACGCCGAGGTCTATCTCGCCGGCAAATCGCTCGGCAAGACACCGCTCGTGCACAAGCAGCAGCGCGGCAGCGGCAGCGTGTTGCTCGTCGTCCAGCACGCCGGGTACGACAACGTCACGCTCAAGGTCGATCTCGGCGGTGACTACAGCAAGCTGGTCACGCTCGTCTCGGAGAAGGCGAAGCCGGAGATCAAACCCGAGATCAAGGACGTCAAGCCCGAGGTCAAACCGGAGAAGCCGCCGATCAAGCCGACCGTCGAGAAGCCGGTGGTCAAGCCGTCGGTGAAGCCGGACAAGCCGCTGATCAAGCCGACCGTCGAGAAACCGGTGGTCAAGCCGCCGCCGGTGAAGCCGGACAAGCCGCTGAAGCCCGACTGCCAGATTCCCGGCCAGGCGATGCCGTTCGACCCGCGCCCCGTCTGCAAGACCTAGCAGGCGCCTAGCAGGACGGGGTCACGCTCCACCCATCCAGGCCGCCGAAAGCGTGTTCAGATGCGTAGCTCGGGCTCGTTGCCCGTGACCTTCATCGCGGCCGCCGTGGCCTTCACGATCTCGTCGGTCGACACGCCCGGCGCGCGCTCGCGCAGCACGAGCCCACCATCCTTGACGTCGATCACCGCGAGGTCGGTGACGATCGTGTGCACGCAGCGCAGCCCGGTGAGCGGCAGCGAGCACTCGCGCAGGATCTTCGGCGAGCCATCCTTCGCGACGTGAT
>JACCYD010001058.1 GCA_013696695.1 Deltaproteobacteria bacterium
CACGACGAACCGCCCGAGCTGGACGAGCGCGGTGAGCTGCTCCTCGAACGGTGCGTCGGGCTTCAGCTTCGCGAGCAGGACGCGAAGCAGCGGGCTCGCCTTCGCGTCGATCGCTCCGATGATCCGGAGAAATTCTTCGCGAGGTGGGAGCTCGTCGATCGGTCCTTGCGGAGCGAGATGCGGCGACGCCACGCGTCGATGCTAACACCGCAAGCCGCCGCGATCGGGAGCCGCGGTGCTCTACTCGATGCCCCACTCCGAGGGTGGGACATGGAACGTCGTCGTCCCGGTCTCGATCAGCGACGCCGCAGCATGCAGCGTGCCGGCCAGCGTCGGGATCACCTTGTACTTGGCAGTAAACACCTGCCCGGGCTGGAGTGGGTTGACGTAGAGCTCGACCTTACCGTCGGCGACCTCGAATCGCGAGAGCAGGCCCGACGACACCAGCGCGTCGAGGCTCGGGCGATCGGCTTGCACGCCCGCCGGCAACGCGTGGCGGATATGGATCGGCCTCCCCGATGGGGCGATCGCCGTGATCGGCACCTCGATCATCTTGCCGACGGTGCCCGTCAGCTTCGGCGGCAGTTGCAGCTCGAGCCCACGGTTCGTCGTCTGCTTCTCCCACGGCACCCACGCGTCGAGCGCCAAAGAAAACCCGAGGCCGGCGACGGCGGGCTCGGCCGTGATCGACCACTGGTGCGAGCCGGCGAGGCCGCCTGCGGCACCGGTGAGGACGAGGACGTCCTTGAGCTGCGTGCGATCGAACTGCCCACTCGCGATCGGTTTGCCGTCCATCGCGAGGGTGATCTTGATCGACGCCGGCAGCGGCGCTTGGAACAGCTTCAGGATCGCGCGCATGCACGCGAGATTCGTCGTGCCATCGCCCCAGCCGTAGACCGGCGTGTAGCCGCCGAGCAACGTGGTGCCGAGATCCGCGAGCGGCGCGTTCGCGCCAGGCGCACCATCGAGTGCGAGCACCGCGAGGGCGGTGGCTTCGACGCGCGACGGCACGCTGCCATCCGCGCGCACCACGCTTGTTGTCGTCGGAACGTCGAGGTACTTCGCACCGTCTTCGGTGGCCTTGATGCCGTCGAGCACGCGCTTGCGGTACTTGTCCGCGAGCTCGCCGCTTCTGAGAGCACCGGAGGACAGGATCGCCGCGGCGGTGTACGCGTCGGTGACTTGCTCGAAGTGACGCGCGAACGCGGTGGCAGCCTTGGCCTGCACACCTTGCGCGCGTTGCCGCGCGGTCGCCGTCGACAGGTTCGCGCTCGCGGCGCGCGTGCCGTCGGCGGTTGCCATCAGCACGCGCTGCAGCGTCCAGCCGGTGGCACCGGAGAACGTGCCATCGGGGCGCTGATTCTGCACGAGGTACGCGACCGCGCGCTCGCCGAGTCGCGACAGCACCGGGTTGTCGAGGTGCGCGAGCGCGGCTTCCGCGAGCAACGTCGCGCGCGTGACATCGAGCGTGCGGCCGTGCCGGATCGCGCGCTGACCAGTCACTATCGACAGCTCGCGAAGCACCTGCGGATCGGCTTTGTCGCCGAGCTGCGCGAGCAGGCCCGATGCCTTGCCGGCGAGTAGCAGCGCGTAGCCATCCTCGGCGACACCGGAGCGAGACAGCGAGATCGCGAGCTCCGAGCGCAGCAGCGCGAGTGCACCGGGATAGACCATCAAGCGCACGCGATCGGTCGTCGGATCCGAGCCCACAGGGCCTTCGATCGTCAGGGTTCGCGGTGCTGCCAGGGTGCCCGCGCGCGCCACGGTGACTGGCTTGCCCGCCGGGATCACGTCGATCGTGCGTGCAACCGCGTCGGTCGCACCGAGCCCGACGCGAAGCTTGATCGTGCCGGCGCGGTCCGCCGTCAGCGTCGCGTATTCGACCAGACTGCCCTGCGCCGGGATGGTCCTGTTGCCACCACCACCAGCGAGCTTGGCGCCTTCGATCTGGTAGTCGAGGCGGCTCGTGATCGCGGCCTCCGTCGTGTTGACCATCTGGATCGGCAACTTGATGCGATCGCCCGCGATCAAAAACGGCGGCACCACCGGATCGACGTAGCTCGGCAGCGTGCCGAGGAAGCTGGTGGTCGCGCCGCCCTGCGCGCCGGTCCGCGAGTGCGCGAGTGCGAGCACGCGCCACGTCGTCAGCCGATCGGGCACGTGCACCGGCACCGTTGCTTCACCCTTGTCGTCGGTGACGACCAGCGGCTCGAACAAGAACGTCTCGGGAAACCACGCGCGCGTGACCGCTTCGGCTTGTTCCTTGTCGTCGGCCTCGCCGCCTTTCGCGCTCGGCTTGTCGTCGGCCTTCGGCTGCGCCAGCGCTGGCGCGGCGGTCGGTTTGAACTTGTACTGGCCGGGCTCGAGCTTGGCGTCCTTCCTGCCCATCTTGCCTTCTTCGAGGGCGAAGGCCGAGCCGGCACCGCCGGCCCTCTCGTCGTCCACCATGTCGGCTGCGGGTGTGGCCTCGGTGTTGGCCGCGCGCGCCAGGTTCAGGCCCTTCTGGGCCTGCAGGTCGTCGTACGACGCGCTCTTGTCGCGACCCTTGCACGCGAACGCGAGGAGCACGATGGGAAGGTACTTGAGGTTCTTCACGGCTTCTCCTTCGCAACCCACTGGGCCCAGTTCTCGACGTCCTCGGGCAACCGCGTGCCCATCACGATCACCGCGCGCGGATCCGTCAGCGACAACAGATCGGCAGGCAACCGCGACAGCGTCAGCCGGCGGCCATACGCATCGGTGATCGGCTCGCCGCGCGCGTTGCACGCCTCGAGCGCCGCGTTCCACAACTTCGCCATCGCGGGTGGGCGCATCTTCTCGGTCGCGGCCGCCTTCGCTTCCCACTGGCGCGCTTGCGTGTGGAGCTCGGCGAGCACGAGGTAGAAGTTATCGGTGAGCTCCTCGACGGGATCGAACTTGCTCGACGCGTGCGCATCGACCACGGCATCGAGCTCCGGCGGCTTCGGGATCGCCGACACGCGCAGCACCGTCGCCGCGGCCGCATTCGCTCCGCGGATCCGACCGAGCGAGAGCGCCTGACCGTCGAGCATGCCGAACGCCGGCGAGCTGGTCTCGACCTTCGGCCTCACGCGACCGAGGCTGTCGGGCCCCGGTAGCGGCACCAGCTGACCGAGGCTGTCGTCGACACCGAACAACCCGACCGCGGCCTTGCCGCCCTTGCCGCCGAGCAGCGTCTGGATCACGAGCTCGGCACGCTGGCCGGGCTTGTACGTCTTCTGCTTCGGCGCGATCGCGACCGAGAGCTCGGCCTGCGGACGCACGTAGATCAGCGAGCGCAGCCCGGCGCCGGTGACCTCGCACCAGCCTTCGACCGCGGCATCGATCGTCACGGTCGTCTTGCGGTCTTCGTCGAGCTCGAGCTTGTCCTGCTTCCACTTCAAGCAGTCGATGCGCAGATGCTTCGGCAACGTGCCGGTGAACTCGGGGCCGCGGATCAGCTGCGCCGTGAGTGTCTCGCCGGGCTTCGCGACCACGGGCGTCACGCGCATCCGCAGGTTCGGCACTTGACCGGGCTCGATGCGAAGCTTGGTGGTCGCGGGCTTGCCATCGACCTCTGCGATGACGTCGAGCTCGTAGCCGATCATCGTCGTCGGTTGCGGCTTCGAGTCCTGCACGGACTCCGGCAACGAGACGGAGAACCGGATCACGCCGAGCGCATCGCTATCGGCTTCCTCGGCGAGCGTCACGCGCGTGCCGATGCGCGCCTGCACGCACGCCATCGCGGCAGCGGCACCAACGCCTTCGACGTTCGGATCGCGCGCCCAGCCACCGAGCTCGACTTCCTTGCTGTTCGCCTTGGCGCGCCAGGTAACGAAGCTCGGCAGCTCGCCCTCGACGTTCGGCAGGCAGTCGCGCGCCGACTTGGCCTTCTCCTCGATCTCGCCGTCGAGCCCCTCGGGCGTCGCGGTCACGCCCTCGATCGCGCTCGTCAACGTGGGCAGCTCGGGATCGGTGAACGAGAACGCGACGCGATACAGCCGCTCGGCGCCTGCCGGCAGCCGACGCGCGCGCACGACATTCGCGACGCAGCTCTCCATCGCCGTTGCACCGGACGCCGCGGTGATCACCGCACCGCTCGCCGCGATGCGAAGGCCGACGCTGACCTGCGGGCTATCGCCGTACCACTTCCCACACGGCGCGAGCGCCGGCAGCCACTTGTCCATCTCGACTTGATCCGCGAGCGGCGCACCGTCGCTGCCGATCAGCTCGGTGGCTTCGCCGCGGGTGACCAGCGCCTGCTTCGGCTCCGGACGCCAGGGCTGCGCCGGGATCACGATGTCGACCGGCGCACCGGGATCGATCTGCACGCTCGCGACGCCATCCTCGTCGAGCTCCGCGTCGAGACCGTTATCGTTCTCCTGCCAGGTCCGCTTCAGCTTGATCTTGGCCTTCGGAACCACGCGCCCGTCGGCCGTCGCGACGCGCACGTAGAGCCGGTTGTTGAAGTTCTCGACCAGCCCGTTGCCGAGCTCGGTCACCGCCGACGCCTCGATGCCATCCTTGCTGAGCAGCACCGTCGCCGAACCCTCGACGCGGTCGCCCGCCGGATCGACCGCCGAGATCCGCGCGGTCATCGTCGCCTTGCCCATCAGATCTTCGGGGATCTTCGGCAGCGCCAGCTCGAACCGGCCATTGCCAGTCGTCACGGCTGTCTTCGGCAACAGCTTCGCTTCCCACTCGATCGGCGGCGGCCAGGTGCCCGCGATCTGCCACTGGATGTCGAGCTTCGCGCCGACGACCGGAGCGCCCGACGAGTACAGCACCGCACCCTTGATCGTCGGCGTGTCGCCCGCTCCGAAGAACGGCTTGTCCGTCTGCGCATCGACGCGAAACCGCGGCAACGTGAATGGCTCGACGGTGAACGGCACCTCGTCGACGGTGTTGTTCGACACCCACGACACGCGCCAGCTTCCGGTGGGCGCGGCCTTGTCGAGCGGGAACGATCCGGAGACCACGCCCCACTCCCCGGCGGGTGCCTTCTCCTCGAGCATCACCTCGCCGGTCGGATCCTTGACCTGCCAGATGCCCGGTCGACCATCGATCGGCGCGAGGTCGCGCGCGCGTAGCACCACCGCGCGGAACTTCACCGTGTTGCCCGGCTCGTAGAGCGGGCGATCCGTGATCACGTGGATGCGTGCGGGTGTGTAGAGCGGCACCGGGACGTCGAGCTCGCCGGCACCGAGCTTCGTCGTGTACTTCGCGTGCAGCTTGTAATCGCCGTCGGCGACCTCGGGAAGCTGGAGATCCGCCGTCAACCGATCGCCGTCGCGCTTCCACTCGATCGCGAGCGGCGTGGCCTTGTTCGCGGCATCGACAAGCGACACCTCGACGTCGGCGCTCTTGATCGGAACGTGCTGGACGTCGTCGGCATCGCGGATCGTGTAGTGCGCGATCGCGCCGAAGTGGAGCTTGCCGATCGCTCCTCGCCGCACGCCGTTGACCGACATCTCGGCGGTCTGCCGCGGCGTCCCGTCGGGACACGATGGCAACGCGATGCCCCACTTCTTGAGGGCCTCGCGGCAGACCTCGTTCGGCACTGCCACGCCGAACAGAAATATGCCCGCAGACAACGGGATCCAGAGCTCTCGTCTCATGCTTGTCTCGCCCCCGAGGAAAGACCCAGGGTATCAACAAGGCAGACGCCCGACGGCGCGGGCCGGGTCAAACTCAATCGTCGTGAATTGTATCGGCGGCTAACGCGGGGAAATCGCGACGCCGATCGCACCGCCGACGTAATCGTCGGTCGCGCCACCCGCGATCCAAGGATCGCCGGGCTCGGGGTTCAGCGAGAAAAGCGCGCCGCGCGCAGCGATCACGACGCGATCTTTAGCCTCGAAGATCTGTGAGCCCGAGGATCCCGATCGCCGCGAGGTGAACGGGCGAAGGATCCGCCAGGCACCACAGTGGGCCCCTGTGGCGACGACCCATAGGTCGCCACGCACGCTGACGGCTCAGTGCGAGGCGGCGTTGAGCTCGAAGCTCGCACCACCTGAGGGCTCCGCGAACAGCATCGAGCCACCCGCGGCCTCGAGCACGACCGTCGGCGCAGTCGCCTCGGCGGCGAGCATCGGCTTGAGGCCGCCGAAGCGCAGCCACTCGACACCGTCGAACGATGCCGCGTAGCCGATCGACGTCGCATCGTTCGGTAGATCCGTGGTGCCGGCGAACCACAGGTGAATTCGCGTGACGTCGTCATCGAGCGTTTGCACCGCGAGCGCGAAGGGCTCCGCGACGGTCAACCGATCGAAGGCGTCCTCCTCGTCGGATCTGGGAACGATCACCGCAGCGGCATCGAACGCGAAGCCGCTGCCAGCATCGACGGCGCGCCAGATTCCGACCTCGCCCGGACGCGTCGCGAACAGCCAGGTCTCGCCGTAGGCGAACACCGCGCTCGGCGAGGTGGCACCGACGAGCACCGGATCCGGATCCTTCTCCCACGACAGCCCGTCGGTCGAGACCGCGCGTCCGATCGACGGCGTCGTGACGCCGCCCTCGTAGAACATGACGAGGCCACCTTCGGGATTCGCGAGCACGCTCGGCGCGGACACCACGCCCTCTTCCCACGCCTCGCTCGCAGTGAGCACGGTCTCCGGCGACGATGGCAGGACGCGAAGGGAGGCCGCCTCGATGTAGCGGATCTCCGAGGTCACCGGCTCGACGGTGGCCTGCGTGAACCACACGCGGACACCGGGACCTCCCGCGAGCATGCTCGGATCCTCGACGCTCGCGCGGTTGTCGTCGTGAAAAGTCGGCTCGGAGGCCGGCGTCGAGTCGTCACTCTCGAGCCGCGCGTACGGTCCGGCGCCCGAGGTGGGCAGCCCCGTCGTCAGATCGTCCTGGCCGTCGATCCAGCCGAGGCCGCAACCGGACAGCGCGAGGACAAGGAGGGCGCGCATCAGAACCTCCACCGCGACGTGATGCCGGCTGCGATCGCGTGGCCGCCGGCCGTGTAATCGCCGACCGGATCGACCGGCGACAGCTTGTGATGATCTCGCGGCTGCAGATAGGTGAACGACACGAAGCCGTCGAGCGAGAACGGCCTCGCGATTACTTTGCCGAGGCTGGCCCACGTGAGGCCGCCGCCGAGCGCGAGCGTGTGCTTGTGATTGTCGATGAAGTTCGACTCGCCGCGCTGCTCGGGCGCCACCGCGAATTCGAACACGTAGCCGCCGCGCGCCGTCCACGCGCGCTTGCCGGGTGCGCCTTGCCACTCGACGCCGAGGCGCGGGACAACGATGTCGCGCAGGTTCGGATTCTCGAGCGTTCGCGGCGGCGGGATCATGACGAGGTCGTTGAACTGCTTGATGTCGAGCTCGATCTCGATGCGCGCCGTCGGGTTGTCGAACACCTTCCAGCGCTGGTACGTGACGTCGAGCTCGACCAGCAACGCCTTGGTGGCGGCGAACGCGCCGCCCACCGTGAGCTGCGCGGGCTGGAACAGATCTTCCGAGATCGAGCGGAGGTCGAGCCGACCATCCTCGACGACGATCGTGTCGGGCGACCCGAGATCGCCGCGCACCTTGACGGTCTGATCGATGACGAGCCGGAACCCGCCGCGATACGACGCACCGAGCACGAGTCGCGGCGACGCGCGCCACGCGATGCCGGCGTGCGGATAGCGGATCGTCTTGACGTCGACGTCGATGGCGAGATCGAGATCCGACACCGCGGGATTGGCGAGGCCGATCAG
>JACCYD010001060.1 GCA_013696695.1 Deltaproteobacteria bacterium
TCCTCGACGGTCAGCTCGCCGACGCCATCGACGTAGGCTGCAAGGAGCTCGCTCGTATTGCGCTCAGGCATCGCTACCACCGACGAGGATGTCACGCAGCTTCTTCACCGCGTAGTGAAAGTTCACCTTCGCCGTGTTCTCGGAGCACTCCGCGAGCTCGGCGACTTCCTTGAACGACAGATCGTCGAACACGCGGAGCTCGAGCACGAGCTTCTGCTTCGGCGGCAGCTCCTTGATCGCCTCGCGCAGGCGCTTGCTGTCCTCGCTCCCGATCAGCTGCAGCGGCGCAGCGGCGCGGCCATCGGCGAGCGCGTCGTCCTCGAGCTCGGACGGCTCCTCGCGACGGTGATCGCGCAACCACGACAGCGCGCAGTTGATCGCGATCCGGTACAGCCAGCTGCGCACGGTCGCGGCGCCGCGAAACGCCGCGAGTCCCTTGTACGCGCGAACGAACGCCTGCTGCGTGACATCGGACGCGTCGGCCTCTCGCTTGACGTAGCGGCGAACCAATCGCCACATGCCCTTCTGATGACGGCGCACCAGTTGATCGAAGGCGACGCGCTCGCCGGCCTGGAAGCGCTCTGCTAGATCTCGATCTGGGTCGGCCGTCACGAGGACCGACTCGGCAAGCAGGGCGGCAGGCGCAGTGGTGACCACGGGTGATCCGACCCCCAGCTTGCCAGGGTGGTTAAGCCCGAGGTAGGGTGCCACCCCAACCCTTCGCGATCATTAGAGGAACAGTCATGCTCGATCCGCTCAAGATGGACGCTGTGCTCCGCCGTGGCCCTGCCGTTGCCGCCGCGGTCAGCTCGTGGCGCGCCGTCGACGAGCGCCGCCGCAAGCTGCAAGCCGAGCTCAACGGGCTGCAAGCAGAACGGAACACCGCGAGCCAGGGCATGGCCAAGCTCGACAAGAAGTCCGCCGAGTTCACCGCCACGCGCGAGCAGATGAAGACGCTCGGCGATCGGATCAAGGCGGGCGAGAGCGAGCTCACCGCGCTCGCCACCGAGAGCGAGACGTACTTGATGGGGATCCCGAACGCTCCGCACGCCAGCGTCCCCGATGGTACCGGCGAGGCGGACAACCCGGTGCTCCACACCTGGGGAACCAAGCCGACGTTCGAGTTCGCACCCGCAGCACACTGGGACATCGGCGAGCGGCTCGGCATCCTCGACTTCGAGGCCGGAGCGCGGATCGCACGCGCGCGGTTCACCGTGTTGCGGGGCGGCGCCTCGAGGCTGACGCGCGCACTGATCAACTACATGCTCGATCTCCACACCCAGCACGGCTACGAGGAAGTGTGGCCGCCGGCGATCGTCCGTCGCGCGGCGCTGCGCGGCACCGGGCAGCTGCCGAAGTTCGAAGAGGATCTGTTCCGGCTCGCGATCCCGACCGGTCCCGATCACGATCCCGATAACGATCTGTTCCTGTCGCCCACTGCCGAGGTCCAGGTCACGAACCTCCACATGGATCAGATCCTCGACGAGGATTCTCTGCCGCGGCACTACACCGCGTACACGCCGTGCTTTCGCGCGGAGGCCGGTGCGTACGGCAAGGACACGCGCGGCCTGATCCGCCAGCACCAGTTCGACAAGGTCGAGCTCGTGAAGCTCGTCAAGCCGGAGCACAGCTACGCCGAGCTCGAGACGCTGCTCGGCGATGCCGAGCGCGTGCTGCAGGGGCTCGGCCTCCACTATCGAGTGGTCACGTTGTGCTCGGCGGACCTCGGGTTCTCTGCTGCGAAGACGTACGACCTCGAGGTCTGGCTGCCGGGGCAGGACACCTATCGCGAGATCTCGTCGTGCTCCAACTTCGAGGATTTCCAGGCCCGCCGCGCGAAGATCCGCTTCAAGTCGGGCACCGAGAAGCCGCGGCCGCTCCACACGCTCAACGGCTCCGGCGTCGCGATCGGCCGGACGCTGGTCGCGATCCTCGAGCAATATCAGCAGGCCGACGGCAGCGTCGTGGTTCCGCCGGCGTTGCGGCCCTATACCGGAGGCCTCGAACGCATCGAGCCCAAACGCTGAAGCGTCGTCGATCCGGGGCCGTGATCCCGAAGGCTAGTCCCGCGAGATGTAGAAGCTTCTCGATCCGGCTTTACAAGGAGGCTTCGATCCCTATACTGCCGCCTACCTCTGGGTCGGCCTGGAGGAGTGGCCGAGCGGTCGAAGGCAGCGGTCTTGAAAACCGCCGAGCGCAAGCTCCGGGGGTTCGAATCCCTCCTCCTCCGCAAAGTTGATAATCGAATAGTGTCACGCAGGTAGTAAGGGCCAGGACGTGCTCGCGACGACGATCTCACCATCGGGATCGCAAGCACGCCCTCGCCCAGTTCGATGTAGTTTCTAGTTTGGCAACAACGGTTCGTGGAGGGTTCGTCCTCCACGAGCTGTCAGCTTCTCCCGACGGGGCCGCCCTGAGGAGAGATGGCCGAGTGGCTGAAGGCACCGGTTTGCTAAACCGGCGTATGGGGTATTCCTGTACCGAGGGTTCGAATCCCTCTCTCTCCGCCGATATGTTTGAGGATCCGTAGCTCAATGGATAGAGCACCGGTCTACGGAACCGGGGGTTAGAGGTTCGACCCCTCTCGGATCCGCTTTCTCATGAACGAACACGAACGCTGGATGGAAGTCGCCCTCGCGGAAGCGCGAGAAGCGGGTCTTGCCGGCGATGTTCCGGTCGGTGCTGTGATCGTTCGCGACGGTGTCATCATCGGTCGCGGGCGCAATCGGCGCGAGCTCGATGGCGATCCCACGGCACATGCCGAGATCGTCGCCCTCCGAGAGGCTGCAAAGCAGCTCGGTCACTGGCGAGTCGAGGCCACGCTGGTGGTGACGCAGGAACCGTGTCCGATGTGCGCAGGCGCGATCGTAAATGCGCGGGTCCGGCGTTTGGTCTACGGATGTCCCAATCCAAAGGCTGGCGCGGTCACCTCACTGTTTCAGATCACGACCGACAGCCGGCTCAATCACCGGGTAGAGGTGTTCGGTGGGGTGCTTACCGAAGCATGCGCCGCCGAGCTGAAAACGTTCTTCGCAAAGCTTCGTAAGGGGCCGAGCCATCAGTAGGCCTCGACGAGGCGCAATCAGTTCTGGAGGAGTGTCCGAGTGGCCGATGGTGTCTGATTCGAAATCAGATGTACGCAAGTACCGGGGGTTCAAATCCCTCCTCCTCCGCAATTTCGATCCGAATCGCTCGATCCCTCTCTTGTTTGGGGCTTGTTTGAACACTCCATGGAGGGGTGACCGAGTGGCCGAAGGTGCACGATTGGAAATCGTGTGAACTGAAAGGTTCCGAGGGTTCGAATCCCTCCCTCTCCGCAAGCCAACTACCTGCGTTTCACGGTCCCGGGTGACGCGAGAGCTGTGAACCCCGCCAGGCCCGGAAGGGAGCAACGGTAGCGGAAGTAGCGGGTGCCTGGGGCCACCTTTTCAAAACGAGCGATCGTCGAAAGACGGTCGCTCGTTTCTTTTTCGGTGTGCACGTCGCAAGCCTCGAGATGACGAGAGGCTAGGTCGATCACGACCGCCATCGAGAAGCGCTGTCGTCCTCCGGCGGACCTATATGGCCCATATAGATCTCCAGGCATGTCCAGCCGATGCAGGCGTGAACATCGTAGGTCTCGCATTCGCGAGGGTTTCGACTCGCACGGACCGAGTGGCACGCGGATTCGCAGGAGTTTTGACCTGCGTGCTATAGAAACCGTGATGGGTCGCCGCGTCGCGGTGTTGCTGTGGTTGCTCGTCGGCTGCGACGAAGGCAGCAGCGATAGCGGTGGATTCGAGACGACCACCACCACGCCGGCCACGAAGGGCTCGGGCGGGTTTTCGTCGGATCTCGCGAAGCAGCTCGGGTCGGGCTCCGGGACAACGGTCGCGATGGCCGATCCGCAGCCGGGTGATGCCAAGACGGGGAGCGCTTCGGCCGACCCGAAGGCGGGAAGCTCGGATCCGAAGGCCGGCAGCGATGTGAAGGCTGGCAACGATGCGAAGTCCGGCAGCGATGCGAAGGCGGGCAGCGATGCGAAGACCGGCAGCGCTTCGACCGATCCGAAGGCAGGCGATCCGAAGGCAGGCGATCCGAAGGCAGGCGATCCAAAGGCGGTCGATCCAAAGGCGGTCGATCCGAAGGCGGGCAGCGCCTCGAAGGATCCGAAGGCGGTCGATCCGAAGGCGGTCGATCCGAAGGCGG
>JACCYD010001104.1 GCA_013696695.1 Deltaproteobacteria bacterium
GGCTGATCGAGCGCGACGATCCGCGCGGCGAGCTGATCAACATCGATCTCGCGCTCGAAGCGCGCAGCGGCGACGAGGTGGCGTTGAACGAGCGGCGTGCGGAGATCCTCGCGCACTCCGCGCCGAAGCTGCTCGGCGACGTGTTCGCGCGCGTCGTCGCGGACGGTTACGGCACCGTCACCTGGCGCCGCGGCTTCGTCGATCAGGTGAAGTATCGCGGCGACCGCCATCTCGGGCATCTCAAGTCGGTCGGCTGGTTGATCAAGCTGATGACCACGGTGCACGAGCCGTTCTCGCTGCTGCGGTCACTCGATCTCTCGTACACCGACGTCACCGATGTGCGGCCGCTGCTGAAGTTTCGCCACCTCGCGACGCTGCGGATCGACGGCTGCAATCCAACGCCGGCCTCACTCGAAGCGCTGCGTGCGATCCGCTCGGACCTCGAGGTGCTGACAGAGCGCGACTACTCCATGAACGACACGTAGCGCGACGCATCTGCGTGGCCGCTCGGCGGCGGCGCTGGCGGCACGAAGTGACGAAGCGCCGTGAGCACCAGCGCCATGCTGTGATTGCACGGGCGCTTCGACGAGCAGTTGCACATCATCCCGAACTTCGGCTTGTCGGCGAGATCGATGTGCACGTTGTACTGACCGCCCTGCGGCCCGACCGAGATGCCCCACAGCACGTTCTCGTAGAGCCCGAGATCGCGAAACTTGGCGGGCCCGACGTACTTCTCGACCGACTTCGGATTGAGCGTCGAGATGTTGATCGCCTTCGCGAACTCCTTGACCAGATCGGGCTTCTGCCCCGGCGTGCTGCCCTTGGCCATGCTCGTCGGTGCCGGCGCGCTACTCGGGATGTCAAACGCGGCGACCAGCTCGGGCTCTTCGATCACGCGAATGCCGAGCTCCGCCGCTTGCGCGAGCTTCTTCGGCCCGGGCTCGCGACCCGCAATGATCAGGTTGGTCTTCTTGCTGACCGACGAGCTCACCTTCGCGCCGAGGCTCTCGAGCCACACCTTCGCGGCATCGCGATCGATCGCATCGAGATCGCCGGTGAGCACGATCGTCTTGCCCTTGACCTCGATCGACGCGGTCTTCGCTGCTTTCGGGCTCGCTGCTTTCACAGGCGCGGGCTCCGCACCCGCTTCGACCATCAAGCTGACGCGCACGCCGCCCTCACGCGGGCTGCCGCAGCCGAGCGTGTAACCGCCGGGCTCGAGCATCACCTCGACGTCGATCGCCTCGTTGCCCTTGATGCGGCGCGGCAGCTTGATGAAGTCGGAGCCCTTGCGCAGCCACCAGTGCGCCTGGCCCGGCGGCAAGCTGTCCGCTTCGTCGTCGTCGAGCGCCGCGTCGTGCTGGATCCAGAACGCTACCTTCGTCGCCACCACCGAGCTGTAGCGCAGAGGAGGTGGTGTCGTCACGCGTCGGTTTGCTTCACCTTCGCGAGCTGCAGGGCAACGTCTTGCGCCGTCGGCCGGTCGCCCGGGGCGAGCAGCAGGCAGCGATCGAACAGCGTCGCCACCGCTGGATCGAGGGCGGGGAGGTGAATCGCGAGCGAGATCGCCGGGGCCAGTATCCGCCCCTCGTCGAGCACCACCGATGCGGGCTCGGGCCACGGTGCATCCTTGGTGAGGAGCTCGTAGGCAAGCACGCCGAGGCTGAACACATCCGCCGATGGCAAGACGCGATCGACATGCATCAGCTCGGGCGCCATGTATTGCGGCGTCCCGCACAGCGAACCGGCCTGCGTCAGCGTGTTGCTCGACGACCGCGGGCTCGACTTCGGCCCCCGCGGGTTTTCACGGAGCGTCGGAGCCGTTCGATCGAGCGACGGCATCGAGCCGGAGCTTCCGGTCTCGTCCTGCGAGATCCGCGAGATCCCGAAGTCCATGATCTTCGCGACCCGCTCGCCGTTCGCGCCCTCGGCGAGCATCACGTTCGCGGGCTTGAGATCGCGGTGAACGATGCCACTTCGGTGAAGTGCGGCGAGCCCGTCGGCGATTTCGGCGAGCACGGGCAGCGCCCACGCTGGATCGCCGAACCGATCGCGCATCTCGTGCAGCGTCTTTCCGACGACCAGCTCCATCACGATGTACAGGAAGCCCTGGTCGGAGATATCGACGTCGAGAATGGCCACCATGTTCGGGTGAGCGAGCTGCGATGCGATCTGCGCCTCGCGTGCAAGTCGCGCGAGCGCGATCGCGTCGAAGCCGTGGGCGACCTTGAGTGCGAGGTGACGGCGATCCGCGAGCCGCACGACCTCGTAGACCGTGCCCATCCCACCCGAACCGATCTCCCGCTGGAGCTCGTATCGCTCCTGCACGATCTGCCCGGGCGCCAGTGCGGGCGTCTTCGCACCGGGATCGATCATCGTCCGGATCGCCGCCACCAGATGCCCGGATCGATCGGCGATCTGATGACGGAGCTCGACGTTCAGCTGCTCGACCTCGAGCTGTCGCGTCTCGAGCTGCGCGACGCGGGCAGCGAGCGCGGCGTTGAGCACGTCGGCGGTGTGGAGCGTCTGGATATGCTCGCGGCTCAAGAACAGGGTCTGCAAGATCGCGAACGTCCCGAGCCCG
>JACCYD010001110.1 GCA_013696695.1 Deltaproteobacteria bacterium
TCGGCGATGTTTCGGACGACGGACTCGGCGGCGCGCGTGAGCTGGTCTGCGCGATCGGCATGCCCACGCGGAAGAGCGTCCACGATGTCGTAGACCAGGGCGAGGAATTCGATGGCTCGTTGATAGACGTCGAGACGTGGAAAGCTGAGCTTGTCGAGCGCATCGGCCACGGACCGTCATTGAACGTCCACCTCCACGTCGCCGTTGCCGTCGCCGTCAAGGTTCACGACCACGACCACGTCACGGGCGCCATAGGCAAATGCACGCGACTTGATCCGCCGCGTTCGTTCGGGCGTAGTGTCGAAGGTGTCGCGTCTTCTCGGTGTGGTCCTCGCGCTCGTCTCGTGCGGCGAGCGGCAGGTTGCGGAAGAGCCGGCGGCGGACGGTATCGTGTGGCCGGCTGTCGTCGACAGCCACGTCCACGTCACCTACTGGCCGGTCGCCGACAAGCTCGCGGCGTCGGGCGTCGCGACCGTCGTCGATCTGGCTGCGCCCGAGAGCGCACTCGGAACCGCCTGGCCGATCCAGGTGATCGCGTCGGGTCCGATGCTGACGCGGCCGAACGGCTATCCACTAGAGTCGTGGGGATCCGAGGGCTATGGCAACGCGTGCGCCGACGCCGCGTGCGTGGCGCAGACGATCGATCGGATGGCGGCCAAGGGGGCGCGGGTCGTCAAGATCGCGATGGGGGACAACGGCCTCGACGCGGCGTTGGTCCCCGTCGCCGTCGAGCACGCGCACGCGAAGCAGCTCGTCATCGCGGTGCACGCGCTCGACAACGCCTCCGCGCTGCTCGCTGCGACGGCCGGCGCCGATCTGCTCGCCCATACGCCGACCGAGCCGCTCACCCCTCGGACGATCGCGGCGTGGAAAGGTAGGGCGGTGATCTCGACGCTCGCCGCGTTCGGCGCGCCCGCGGCCGTCGACAACTTGCGGGCGTTGCGCGCCGCCGGCTGCACGGTCCTGTACGGCACCGACCTCGGGAATCTCCGAGATGCTGGGCCCTCGACAGCAGAGATCGGGCTGCTGCGCCAAGCCGGGCTCGACGACGCCGCGATCACCGCGGCGATGACCACCACGCCGACAAGCTACTGGAAGTTGCCGGCGATCGGCCCCGGATCGAACGCTTCGTACTTGCTGCTCGAGCGCGATCCCACGAAGGATGTGCGCGCGTTGTTGGCGCCGCGCAGCGTGTGGATCCAAGGTCGCAGACTCAAGTGAACAGCGAGCCGTGGCGCACAGCGGCCTGGGGAAATGTAGGCAAAGTAAACGTGCGCGGTGGCGCGCGATCCTCTTCACAGAATCGAAGTCGCGGCCGATACTGGTTGAACATTGGCTCTCATCGATCACGAGCAGATCGATCCGCAGGAGACGAGTAAACCCATCGTCGTCTGCGTGGACGACGACCGGAACAACCTCCAGGCTTTGGGACGCGTCTTGCGTTCACGCTGTACGGTTCTGCTGGCAACGGACGGCCTCGAGGCCCTCGACCATGTCAACGCGAACCCCGACGTGGCGTGTGTCCTCGCAGATCTACGGATGCCAGGGCTCGCAGGCGCGGAATTGCTGGCGCGCGTCGCGCAACTTCGTCCTCACTGCCGGCGTGCGGTCGTTACCGGGTTTCCGGAATCCGACGAGCTGATCGCCGCGATCAACGCAGGTCACCTGCATTACGTGATCACGAAGCCGTGGAAGCTGGCGGACCTCCTCCAGGTGGTCGATCAGCTCGTTTACATGTTCAAGCTCGAGCGCGACAACTCGCGGTTGCTCGGCGAGCTTCGCGTCGCGAACTCGCAGCTTCGCGATCACGAGCAAGTACTCGAGGCCCAGCTCGAAGTGCGTGGCCGCGAGATCAGCGCCGCCACCGAACAGCTCGCGCAGATGGGCGTGCAGCTCGACGCACTCACGCTGCGCGATAGCCTCACCGGTCTCTACACGCACCGCGCGTTTCAAGAGCGGCTTCGCGAGGAGTGTGCGCGCGCGCTGCGCTACAGCCAGCCGATGTCGCTGCTGGTCGTCGACATCGACGGCTTCGCGAGCGTCAACTACGACCTCGGCTACCAGGTCGGCGACGAGATCCTTCGCCGGGTCGCCAACGTGCTCCAGGACGCCGACGATCGCGTACGGACGTCGGACATCGTCGCGCGTTACTCCGGCGAGGAATTCGTGATCCTGCTTCCCGAGACGGCGAAGGCGGGCGCGCTGACGAAGGCCGGTCGGTTGCGCGATGCGATCATCAACGCGGACATGCCGAGCGGTCGCAAGATGTCGATCTCGATCGGCGTCGCGTGTCTGCCCGAAGATGCCGCCGATCCCGAAGGTCTGCTGACAGCCGCCGAAGCGGCGATCCGCGGCGCCAAGCGCGGTGGGCCTGGTCGCGTGCACTACTTCTCGTCGGAGGATCGCATCCCGAGCGGAGCATCACGCCGCAGCTTCGAGAAGATTCGCGAGGCCGAGATCGATCGCTTCCGGCCCTATCAAGAGCGGATGCACGAGGTCACGACGATCCTCAATCGCGATCGCGCGCTGTCGTGCTTGCTGGTCGATCTGTCGCGCCTCCACAAGGTCGAGCTCGATCTCGGCGTCGCGCACCACAGCGAGATCTACGATCACGCCGCCGCGGTGCTCGATCGGATGCGTGGCGCATCAGGAAGCACCTCCACGGGCGACATCCTCGAGCACGACGACATGATCTGCAGGTCCGGCGATGGCGACGGCTATTTCGTGCTGCTGGCGCCGCGTCCGCCGGCGAAGAGAATGGATCTCGAAGAGCTCGCCGGGAACGTCGAGAAGGCGGTCGAGAAGGCGCTCGTGCCGATGGTCACCGAGGTGCTGCGCGAGCAGCCGCGAATCACGGTCGGCTCGGCGCGTGTGCTCGGCAACTCGCTGCTGCGCCCGGAGCGCCTCACCGCGCGTCTGGTCGCCGATGCCGTGGCTTCGACGCGAAACCTCGTCGACCGCAAGGCGCATCGCGATCGCTCGACGCTGCAAGACATCATCCTCGGCGACGGTCTGTCGACGGTCTACCAGCCGATCGTCGACCTCGGTACCGGTGACATCTTCGCGTACGAGGCGCTGACCCGCGGTCCCAAGGGTACGGCGCTCGAATCTCCGGCGACGCTGTTCGCGATCGCCGATGAGGTCGATCTGACCGTCGAGCTGGATCGCGCGTGCTTTCGCGGCGCGCTCCGCAATGCGATCACGATGGAGCCGGTGCACCGGCTGTTCGTCAACTTGCTCCCGATGTCGTTCTACGACTCCGCGTTCATCGAGGTCGAGGTCGGCAACCTGTTGACTGCTGCCGGGCTGACGCCCGCGAACATCGTGTTCGAGATCACCGAGCGTCTCGCGATCGAGAACTTCGCCTCGTTCAAGCGCGCGCTCGCCACGTACACCGCGATGGGCTTCGGCGTCGCCATCGATGACGTCGGTACGCGCCACTCGAACCTCGAGACCGTGATGTCGCTGCGGCCGCACTTCATCAAGATCTCCGACGTCCTGGTGCGCGGGATCGCGCGCTCGACCGTGAAGCGCGAGATGCTGCGCTCGCTGCGCCACATCGCCGAGACCATCGACGCGGTGATGATCGCGGAAGGCATCGAGCAGGTCGAGGATGTGGTGGCGTTGCGCGATCTCGGCCTCCGCTACGGCCAGGGCTACTACATGGCGCGCCCGGCGCCGCCGTTCGTCCAGCTCAAGGACGAGGTCCGCGCCGAGCTGCGTAGCGTCACGCCGAACGTCACGCCCGCGTCGATGGTGCCGAACGACGACGACGAGGATGAGGATCGCGAGCTCTCGATCGCACGCACGCCGTCGACGTCGGTCCCGAAGCGAAGCCAGAGCCAGCTGTTCGGCACCGGCACGCAGGGCGCGATCCCGCGCAACGCGTTCGGGCGCGAGGACGAGATCACGAGCGACTTCAAGCTCGGCAGCGAGCCCGACCCGCGCGCGCGTCCACGCGCGTCCGAGCCGCCGGCGAAAACCGCGGATGGCTCGCCGGCGCAGCCGTGGCAGCCGCTGATCGACGAAGAAACCACCAACCCGGGGGAACCCCTTCTCGAGAGCCTGCGGAAGCCTTCAGAAAACACCCCGGAGGGCGAGCGCGGACCAGGGCGACCGGGTTTAAACTGACGCGGTTCCATGGACCGCAACGCGTTTCATAAGCTCCTGGCCTTCGGCATCGAGCGCGGGGTTTCCGACATCCATTTCGAGGTCGGGTACCCACCTCACTACCGCCTCCACGGCGAGCTGCTCGGCGCCATCAAGGTGCCGCCGTTGGCGACGGGGGACACCGAAGCGATCGCGCGGATGATCCTCGAAGACCGCAACATGACGGTCGACTTCACGCGCCGGTTCACCGAGATCGACGTCTCGTATTCGCTCGCGCAGCGCGGTCGCTTCCGCGCCTCGATCTTTCGCCAGCGCGGTGCCGTCGGCATCGTGATGCGCCTGATCCCGATCCAGGTGCTGTCGCTCGAGCAGCTCAACCTGCCGCCCGTGCTGTCTGAAATCGCCGATGCGCGCCGCGGTCTGGTGCTCGTCACCGGTGCCACCGGCAACGGCAAGACCACCACGCTCGCCGCGATGATGCGCTACATCAACGAGACGCGGCACGCACACATCATCACGATCGAAGATCCGATCGAGTTCATCCACGAGCCGCAGAAGTGCATGATCGTCCAGCGCGAGATCGGCGCGGACACCGAGTCGTTCCGCGACGCGATGACCGCCGCGATGCGCCAGG
>JACCYD010001123.1 GCA_013696695.1 Deltaproteobacteria bacterium
CCTCGGGGCAGTGCGTGGCGACATCTACTGGGGCGACGACGCGGTCGCCGGCGACATCGGTGGCCGGATGGGCGGTAAGGGCCGCTACTGGCTGCTGCTGCCCAAGGGCGTCACGAAGTAACGCGGCGGCGGCGCGCGAACAGCACGAGCGCGCACACCCCGGCGAGTACCAGCGTCGACGGCGAGCCGGTGTCGCAACAGCCTCCGGCGACGGCGGCAACCTCTACTTCCGGCTCGGCGAGCTCTGCGCATGCGGGTGCGTCGCCGGGTGTCGCGGTCGGCGCGCGCGCGAACGCGCGAACCACACCGTCGAACGTGGCGACCACGAGATAATCGCCGGCGGGCGCCGGGGCGCTGACCAGCGGCGCGCCGAGCGCCGTCTGCCATCGCACCTCGCCGGTCGCGGCATCGACCGCGACGAGCGTGCCGTCGGGATGTGGGATCCACACCAGGTCACCGGTGACGACCGGGCTCGCGGGGAACCCGGTCTCGGCCGAGCGGTAGTGCGCGAAGTTGAGCGGACCCGGGGCCGCTGCGTGACGCCACAGCTCCTGGCCCGTCATGGCATCGAGCGCGACCAGATCCTGGTACTGCGTCGGCACGAACAACCGGCCATTCGCGAGCGCTGGCGCCGCCGTGATCGAATAGCTCCAGTCGTTGCTGTCGGGCGTCACCTGCTTCGACCACCGCTCCGACGAGCTCGACAACGACGTGCGCGTGACCAGGCCGGTCGAGTTGATGAAGTAGAGGGCGTCGCCATCGATCACCGGCGTCGCGTTGATCGCGATGGTCTTGTCGGTCTTGAGGCGCCACCGCATGTCGCCACTCGCGGCGCTCCACGCCGTCATGCCGTCCCTGCGCGACACGTTGGAGACCGCGGTGCCATTGCCGACGGCGACCGCGGCGAGCGAGCCTAGCCACGCGTATTCGGGCGTCAGCTCGCGCGTCCATCGCGGCTGGCCATCGTCGAGTGCGACGGCGGCGAGCCGGCCCTGCACGGAGGCGTAGACCGTGTCGCCCTCGATCGCGGGCGAGGCCCACAGCGCCGACGCGAGACTCTCGACACCGTCGGAGAGATCGTAGGTCCAGCGCGGCACGCCATCCGCGAGCGAGAACGCGCGCAGCTCGCCGTTCTCGAGCGCTGCCACCACGACATCTCTACCGGCACCTTCGACATCGACAAGCGTGCCGATCGCGGGCGCGGCACGCACCGCGTACGGCGTGATCGCGCGCCACTTCTCTTCACCCGTCGCGAGATCGAGCGCGACCAGCCCACCGCGATCGCCGGCGCCGAGATCCCAGACGCCGACGACGACGATGCCGGCCTTCACCACCGGCGTACCGAGCACGATGTTGCCGCCCACCGAGACCGCCCACTGCTGCGCGAGCGGTGGCGCGATCGCGCGGGCGGCGGCGCCGGTGTGCTGCGCACTGCCGCCGAGCTGCGGCCAGTCACCGACGGTGCGCGTGATCGGCGGCGCCGTGCAGACGGTGAACTCCACCCGCTTCTCGAGCCTTCCACGGGCGGAAGTGGCCACCACATCGATCGAGTGCGTGCCCGCGGCGAGCGCGGAGAGCTGCGTGCCGAAGCTCCAGCTACCACCGGCGGAGCGAATCGGCTCGAGCGCGATCTCGGGCCCGCAATCGACCCGCGCGCGCACGGTCGGCAGCGAGGCATCGAAGGCGGCCGACACCAGCAGCGGGAGATCCGCGGCGGCGCAGCTCCCCGCGTGCGGCGAGCTGATCGCGAGGTGCGGCGCGGTGACGCGCGCGCGATGCTCGACGGTCGGCACACCGTCGACGAACGTGACGACGCGATAGCCCGACGGCGATTGATCGATCGTCCCCATGATCAGCGTCTGCGTGCCCCACTCGACCATGTTCATGCGCTCGACGCGGCGGTTCGCGTGCCAGTGCCCGGTGAACATGTAATCGACGCCGAGCGCCGACAGCTCGTCCGCGACGGCATTCGTGGGCGAGGCGTGGCCGAGCGCGACGATCACTTGCGTCGGATCGACGAACGCGAGGTCGTTCGCGAAGAACGCGATCTGATCCGGCTCGGGCAGGTTGGTGTCCCAGATGACGACGTGCAGGTTGCCGGCGTCGAAGCTGTAGTTGTCGGGGCCCCAGCGCGAGCGCCAGGTCCGCCCGCCGTCGTACCAGTCGTGATTGCCGGGCACCGGCACCCACGGCACGTGCACGCCAGCGAGCGCATCGTCGACGCGCGAGAACTCGGCGTCCTTGTTCTCCTGCGTGACGTCACCGACGATCGTGAAGAAGCGCGGCGGCGTCGGCAGCGCGACGGCCTGGGCGAACGCCTCCTCGAGATCGCCGCCATCCCAGGC
>JACCYD010001145.1 GCA_013696695.1 Deltaproteobacteria bacterium
CAGCTCCTTGAACCGGAGCTCGCGCTTCATCAGCGCCATCGGCATCAGATACACGTTCTGCCAGATCAGCTTGGTGCCGTAGGCGATCAGCATCGAGCCGACGACCGCGTGCTCGTAGAACGCTGCGGCGAGTGGCGCCGCGAGCACGATCAAGCCAAACAGCAGGACCGCCGTGCCGATGTTGAACCAGAACACCGCCGACGTCGTGCGGGCGTCGACCTCCTCGTGCGCGACGACGGCCGTCGACAGATCCGTCGCGACGTCGAGGATCGGGAAGATCCAGATGCACTTGGTGACGATTCCGTACTCGTCGGTGGAGATCCAGAAGTTGAGGATCAGCAGCGTCGCGACGACGTCGAGCACGCCGACCAGCGAGCTCGCGATCCCGATCCACGCGAGACCCCGATTCACGCTCTTCTGCATGTGGAGCGACTGCGCGGGGTCGGTCACGGCGTGACCTAGCCTATCCGAAGCGCGACGGCGTTGTCTTAGCGCGCGAGCTCGTACGCCTGAACGGCGTTGATCTTCTTCGCCTTCGAGGCTGGTGCCGTGCGCAGCGTCTCGAGCGCCGCTTCGTTCGTGCGACGCAGCCGATCGACCGTCGCCGCATCGAGATACTTGTTCGCCCCGATCGCGGCGCCGCGGAGCTCGAGCACCTGCCGTGCCGCATCTGCCCCGTGGCTGTCGTAGATCCCGTTCGCTTCCTCGAGCGCGTGCGCCGAGCGCGCCTGCTCGATGATCCGCACGGTCGCGACGTCGACGCTGTCGGCGACGGCATCGGGATCGTCGACCACGTCGACCTGCGCCGTGGTCACCGCGTGGCGATTCGCACCGTCGGTGGGCCGCCGCCAGCCGAGCTCGACCTTGGCGATCGTCAGCGGGCCGGTGTGCGCCGGAGCGACGCGCACGCGGAGCACGACCTTGCGCGATTCGCCGGCGCGAAGGTCCGCGATCGGGATGATCACGTGATCACCGGCGCGCTCGCTCGGGTAGCCGTAGGCGTCGACGATGCGTGCATCTAGCCCATCGGTGAGGATCAGCTTCGCGTTGGTGCCGATCGTCTGGGCGAGGCCGCCGAGCTCGCGCGAGAATATCTGATCGAGGGCGCCAGTATTCTCCACGAAGTAGTAGTTGCCGCGGCCGACGTTCGCGAGCCGCACCATCGTCACCTCGTCGAAGTCGAGGCCAACTCCGACCGACGTGATCGAGACGCCGCCCTGCGCGGTATCGGAGGCGAGCTGCGCGAGCTCGCCGCGATCGTAAATGCCTTCGTTGGCCTGGCCGTCGGAGATCAGCACCATCCGACGCAGGCCGCCTGCGATCGGGGACGCCGCGAGCTCGCGGGTGCCGCGCTGGAGGCCGCACGAGATGCAGGTCCCGCCCTCCTCCATGATCGTCTCGATCGCATCGAGCGCGCGGCGCTTGGAAACCTCGGTGGCGCGGGTCATCCCCATCACGGTCTCGTCGGTCGACGAGTAGGTGACGATCGCGAACGCGTCCCCCGATCCGAGCTGCTCGATCAGTCGACCCGCCGCCGCCTTGGCGTCGCGCAGCGGGTCGCCCGCCATCGAGCCGCTGCGGTCGATGACGACCACCAGCGACAGCGGTGCGCGTGTCGTTTCGCTTCGGCCCGGCGCAACAATCATCACCGCGAGGTCGTGCTCCATCGCGCCCGCGAGGACGCTTTGGGTCGGTAGCTTCGCGGTCAGTTGCAGACCGTCGTCCGCGAAGTCATCGGGGTGGACACCGGGTGGCTCGACCCGGCCGGTGAACAGCGCGGCGGCGATGATCGCCCCGGCGGCTCCTGCAATCGCGACAGACGTCCGGACGCGGTGCGCGGTCAGCATGGCTCTATCGACGCCCGGTCAATGGAATCGGTTTCTGCGTTCTCGCCGTGGCTGCAAAAGTGGAAAATGACATCTGAAGCTGATTAGAACCGAATATTGAGTCAGCTTTGGAAGTGCTTGATTTTCGAATAAGTTAGCAAGCGGGCTCACGTTGGTAACCTCGCGCATCTCCGAAACAAACGCCTGCAAGGAATTGATGCTTGACCCGTTGCGTCAGCAATACTAAAGCGGCGGCATGACGAACGCTCAAGAACGCAAAGCACAGGAACGGCAGGCTCGCCGCCGTCGCATCCAGGAAGCTGCTCGCACGGTGTTCGCCGAGAAGGGCTACGCCGGAGCGTCGATCGAGTTGATCGCCCGCGCCGCCCAGCTCTCGGTGGGTGCGATCTATCTCTACTTCCGCTCCAAGGAAGACCTGTACGTCTCCCTCGTCGAGGACACCATGACGGTGTTCGACGTCGAGATGGGCCGTGTTCGCGAGGACGTCGAAGTGTCGGGCCGCCTGCACGCGACCTGGGACCTGCTCGTCAAGTGGGCCGAGCGCGACGCCGAAGGCCCGCGCATCCTCCGCCTCCTCGCGCAGCCGGCGATTCGCCCGCAGCTGTCGGACGAGGTTGTCGCCGCCGTCCAGACCGGCATCTCGCGGATCCAGGACCACATGGGCGCGTGCGTTGCCGATGGCATCCACGCTGGCCTCTACCGCCAGGTCAACGCGCGCGAGATCGCGGACCTCGCGTGGTCGGTGCTCCTCGGGAGCCTCGACGCTGCCGAGATGCACGCGAGCCTGGCGCTCCCCACGGAGCCGCTCGCGACCCGCACGGATCGGGCGCTTGCTCTCATCGAGAGCGCGCTTGCTCCTCAGGTCGCCGCGACGCTCCGCGCGGTCGCCTGAGCTTCACCAGCGCCTGGCGAACCGCAGTCCTGCCATCAGGTATTGACTGCGGTACGACCCTGCATTGACGTTCGTCACGTCTGTCGCGCCGAGTGGCGCGAGCTGCGGGACAGCGGCCTCTGCGAGCGAGACATCGACGCGATCCTGCGCGACGAACCCGCCCGCGGCGCCGATCTGCCATCCGCCGTCCTCGTAGCCGCCGCCGATCCCGATCAAATGTTTCGCGGCGTCGACCCCGAGCACGCTCGCCGTGCGCCGGGATGCGGCCGCCGTCTCGTAGCGGTAGCCGACGCCGACCATCAGCTTCGGCCCGTGCCACTCGACGCCGATCGCCGGCGCGAACGTGGTGTCGTAGTCGCGCGGGATCGTCATCGCCCCGAGCGTGAACGGCCCTCCGGCGACGCCGTCGATCGTGACGCTGTCAGGCTTGATCGTGATCTCGTCGTGCATCGACCACAGCTCGATGTCGATCGCAGCCTCGATCCGCAGGTCGCTGCGCGCACCGCGCCCCCGCAGCGGCCGCCACTCGACGCCCGCGCGGATCGCGGCGGGCAACGTCAGCGCGAGCACGGCGCGATCGCCGGTCACGGTGGCGTCCTCGAACAGCACCGAATTGGGCAGCTCGAGGG
>JACCYD010001146.1 GCA_013696695.1 Deltaproteobacteria bacterium
AGTCTGCCTACGGCAGCCCGAGCGGTACCGCGCACAGCTGATCTGTTATGTTGCCGTGCTCGTGAAGAAGAAAGCCGACAAGCCGGTCGCGGACAAGACACAGGACAAGTCCGGTGTCCCGAGGGCAGGCGAAGTCGCGCCGCCATCGACCGGCGCCGATCTCGCGCCGGTGGTCGGCGGCAATCTGCGCCGCCTGCGCACGCGCCGCGGCCTGTCGCTCGAGCGGCTGGCCCAGATCTCCGGTGTGTCGCGCGCGATGCTCGGCCAGATCGAGCTCGGCCAGAGCGCGCCCACGATCAACGTGTTGTGGAAGATCGCGCGCGCACTCGAGGTCACGTTCTCCGCGCTGATCTCGGCACGCACCCAGAGCGGTGCGCTGGTGTTGCGCTCGGGCGAGTCGAAGCTGCTGACCAGCAAGGATCGCAGCTTCACGTCGCGCGCGTTGTTCCCGTTCGACGAGCCGCGCCGCGTCGAGTTCTACGAGCTCCACCTCTCCGGTGGCTCGATCGAAAACGCCGACGCTCACCCGCCCGGCACGGCGGAGAACCTCGTGGTCACCGCCGGCACCGTCGAGATCGATGTCGCCGGCGACACGCACCGGCTCGAGGCCGGCGATTCGATCCTGTTCGAGGCCGACACGCCGCACGCGTATCGCAACCCCGGCAAGGTCGAGGCCGTGATGTATCTGGTGATGACGTACGCCGAAGAGATCGGCTGATCAGAAGCTCGCGACCCACGCGCGAGCGCGGTCGTCTCCAGCGCGGCTAGAACCGACCTCGTGCGGTAATGCCACCACCATCGGGCGACAACCACCCGCTGACGGTCGCCCGCTTCGTGCTGCGCGTGGAGTAGCGCACGATCGCACCCGCGATCAGCACGCCGCCCGCGATCGAAGCGATCACGCCGATCGTTCCCTTCGACTCGGCCTGATCGTTCAGATCCTCCGCATCGAAGTAGTTCGTGGCGGCCTTCGCATCCGAAGCGGCCGAGCGTGCAGACAACAGGAAGTAGCCACCGACCGCGAGCCCGACGACACCTACGCCGAGCAACACGCCGCCGACCGGGTCCGTGAAACGACTCTTGCCATGACGATCGACTTCGGGCCCCTTGTCGATCGGCTCGGGCGGCTCGGGCAGCTGCGGATTCGGTTTCGGACCCGGATCGACAACCGGATCGGGCGTCTTCTCCGCGAGGATCTTCTTACACTCGGCAAGCTTGTCGGTGACGACCTGCTTGTTCTCGTCGGGCAGCTTCGCCTGGAGCAGCTTCTCGTAGAGCTCGCTCGCCTTGTCGCAATGCTCCTGCTGGCGCTCGGCTTGCGCCCACGCGAACAACGTCTCGATGTCCGCTTCGAGGCCGTACGACCGCCCGAACGCCTCGGCCGCGCGCGGGTAGTCCTGCTTCTGGTACGCGGCGATGCCTTCGTCGAACGCCACGCGCGCCTTGCCATCCTTGGGAACAGCGGAGGCGATCGGGCTCGCGAACAGGGTCGCGGCCATGATCCATGCGGTCAGCGCTTTTCGCGTACCGGCATGAACGGTGAGTCGCCGCTCTTCCACTGGTCCCCCTTCGGTTCGGGCTTGGGCTCCGGTTTCGGTTCCGGCTTCGCGATCGGATCTTTCTTCACGACCGGCTCTTTCTTGACGACCGGCTTCGCGACCGGTCTCACCGTCTGCTTCTTCGCGACCACCGGCTTCGCGGGCGTGGGCTCCGGCTCGGGCTTGACCTGCACGGGATCCGGCGTGGGCTCCGGTTGGGCTTCCGGTTTGACCTCGACGGGCCTGACCTCGACGGGCTCGGGCTTGGCCTCGGTCGGTTCCGGCTTCACTTCGTCGGGTGGTGTCGGGATCGGTTCGGCGGGCTTGCTGGCCGGGTTCGCAGCGGGCGTCGTCGCGACCGGCTCGATCTTGTTGTCATCGCGGCTGACCACGAAGTACGCCACCGCGGCCGCGCCGAGCGCACCGACGAGAGCGAGGGCGATCACCGTCTTCCTCGACCGCGTCGCCGATGTCGGCAACCGCACGCGCATCGTCATGTCGCCGATGCTGGCGACCGAGTGCGCGATCGGGATCGACGAGCCGGAGTCGGAGGCCATCGGATTCGAGACCAGGGTCCCGGGTTGCGACGGCTGGATCGTGACGATCGGGACCGCCCCGGGCTGCCCTGGCACCGGCGTCGGCGCGCGCGGGAACGGCGTTGGCGTCCGCGCCCGCGACGGTCCCGGCGTCGGTCGATCGATCTCGGGACCAGCCGCGATCCCGAGCTGCGTGCGACCCGGGGCCGGCGTTGGACGATGCGGAGGTGCCGTGGCTGCGCGCGGCATTGGAGGTGGTGCAGGCTGCATCGGCGCTTGCACCGACGTCGGCAGATCCTCGGGGGCGATCGGCGGTGTGGTCACCGCGGTGTCATCGTCATCGGGAGGCGGGCCCATCTCGCCGGCTACCGACGGTTGCTCCATCGACTTGCGATCGGCTTCCGACAGTGGCGTTCCATCGGGAACACTGTTTTCGATCAGCGTGCGAACGACGTGCTGTTCGACGAAGAACGCGCCCTGCGCGCGGGCATTCGCCCATTCCTCGAGGCGTGCCGGGAACAGCGTCGACATCAAGCGCGCGAGCACCAGCGGTGAGACGCGCAGCCGATTCTCGTGCGCGAAATCTTCGAGCGCGCCCTGGAGGTCGAGCGCGGTGCGATAGCGCCTGTCGAGATCGCGAGCCAGCGCCTTCATCACGATCGCCTCGAGCGCGGGCGGATAGCCGGGAACCAGCTTGCTGGGCGGCGCGGCGTCGGTGTTCACGATCTGCGTCAAGATCGCGTACTCGGTCTCGTCGGTGAACGGCAGCTGGCCCGTGGTCAGCTCGTAGAGGATCGTGCCGACGGAGAACACGTCGCTGCGGCGATCGAGCGTCTGCTTGCCGCGGCATTGCTCCGGCGACATGTACGAGATCTTTCCCTTGAGCCCGCCGGACGTGGAGCCCGGTGTGGTCGCGGCGCGCGCGATGCCGAAGTCGACGAGCTTGACCGCGCCGTCGTAGCTGACCAACACGTTCGACGGCGACACATCGCGGTGGACGACGTTGAGCGGCTTGCCGTCCGGCGACGTCTTCTCGTGCGCGTGATGCAGCCCGGCGCACAACCCGACGGCAAACGTCAGCGCCGCATCGAGCGACACCGGCACGCCGCCGTCGTGGGCGCTGCGCAACATGCGACCGAGGTCCTCGCCGTGCACGTACTCCATCGAGAAGAAGTACTCACCGCCGTCCTGACCGATGTCGTAGACCTGCGCGATGTTCGGGTGATGAAGCGTCGCCGCGAGCCGCGCTTCGTTGAGGAACATGTTCACGAAGCTCGCGTCACTCGAGTGCTGCGGCAGGATCCGCTTGACGACGACCAGCTTCTCGAAGCCCTCGATGCCCATCGTGCGGGCGAGATAGAGCTCCGCCATCCCACCCACGGCGATCTGCCGGATCAGCTCGTGCTTGCCGAGCTTGTCGCCCGGCGCCAGAAACCGCGCGCGCTGATGAGCGGGATTAACCACTAGGTCCCGTCGGGGCCAACGAGCCCAACGTCATCTACGATAGACGAAATCCCACCCTTGTGCAGTACAATGAAACCCATGGCGAAAACGGTGACCATGGTGGGGCTGCTGTTCGCCGCCGCGGTGTCCGTGCCGTTCGCATGCAGCCCCTTCGGCGGTGCGAGCGCGTTCAATTGCGATGACGACGCGGATTGCCAGGGCACCGCGCAAGGCCAGGCCGGCGGTCGGTGCGAGCTGTCCACCAACTTCTGCGCCTTTCCGGACGACGCGTGCGGCCCGCTCGGTCGCTATGGATCGCTGGCTGGCGGCCAGTCGAACGAGTGCGTCGATGGCAGCGCGCCCGGCGATGGTCCGCCGCCTGACACGCTGGAGACCGATGGTCCGCCGGTGAATCCCGGGGACGAATGCTTCGGCACGACCGGAGGGCTCGTCGAGCCGTGCTTCGATCCGGCGCAGGTACCGGCGGGTGCGATCGCGCTCATCGCGGAGATCGACACCGACACGTCGAACCCGTGCTCGGCGGTCGTCAAGAACACCACGGCGTGCGTGGTCGCAGGCGGCTCGATCTCGATCGCGACCGGCGTGACGGTGCGGGCGACGGGTAGCAAGCCGCTCGTGCTGCTCGCGACCACGGGAGCGATCACGATCGACGGCGCGCTCGACGGCGCGAGTCACGTCGCCTCGCCCACCGTGACGGGCCCCGCCGCGAACAACGCCACCTGCGATGGT
>JACCYD010001155.1 GCA_013696695.1 Deltaproteobacteria bacterium
TTGCGATGATCCAGTGGGGCGTGCTCACCGCGCTGATCGCACGATCGAAGAATCGTGATATCGGCGGCTGGTTCGCGCTCGGTGCCGTGCTGCCCGTGATCGGCCTCGTGATGGCGATCATGGCGGAGGCGAAGCCGCGCACGGCAACGGCCAACAAGTCGCGCATGCCGGCCACGGCCGCTTGACGGCCGCTTTAACGGCGAGTCACCAGCAGTCATGATCGATCGCGCGGTCGGATTCGCGTCATCGACAGCCCGGATTCGCGCCGTCATCGATCTCGATCGCGAGTCACTTCGCGACCGCGAGCGTGCGGCAGACCGACAGATGCGGATCGGTCGGGGACTCTTCGCTCCAGCCCTCGCACTTCGCCGCGCCGTCCTTGGTCGGCAGGTAGACGTCGATGAAGTGCTGCGGCTTGCCCTCGACGCAGGAACTGCACTTGGTACGGGTCGCAGTCCGGATCAGCAGCGCGCCGGCCTCCGCGACACTGGCCTTCTCGCCGAGCGCGATGTCCTCCTGGACAAGCGCCTCGAGCGATTCCCTGGTCGGCATTCCGCGCTCGTACTTGGGGGTGACCGAGGTCAGGCCGCTGCCGCCCGGGTCGACGTTCCAGTAGTTGGGTGCTTTTTCCTGGACGAACCGCGAGGCGTCTCCGACGTCCATCATCGTGAGATCGACCGTGACCCCGGTGGTGCCGAAAGGGGTAACGCCGGTGGCTTTCTTGCCGCAGGCAACGGTGACGAGGGTGATCGCGATCCACGAATAGCGCATGCGTGGTAGATCGGCGCGCGCACGGGTTGTGACCAGGAAATCAGCCGATGTCGACAATGGCAGCGGAACCGTCGGAGATCACTGAATGTGACCTCGAGGAAGTTCCGGATCGTGTCGATGTTTGTGGTCGCGTGGAGCGATGGAGCGGCGCACGAACCGGCCGCCACCGGCGACCGCCATCGGCAACAACAGCTGATCGGCGAGGTGCTGTTCGACCGGAACACAGTGACGGGCGCAGATCCCGACCCTGACGATCTGATCTACGCTGCGACGCGTTCATGCTGTCCCGACTGATCGTCGCCTTCGTGCTCGCGATCGTCGGCGGCATCGCAGTCGCGGCTCCCGCGAGTCAGCGCGTCGTGCTGGTCGATCCGGATCCCGAGCTACTGCGCGCGATGACCACGGCGTTGCGCCCGTGGAAGCTCCAAGTCATCGTCGACAAGGGTCCAGTCGACGAAGCGGGCGCGGCAGCGCGCGCGGATGCGCTGTCGGCGCGGTTCGTGGTGTGGAGGAAAGACACCGATCTCGTCGTGTTCGATCGCGAGCGCGGCGATAGCCAGCATCGCGACGCGCCCGCCGGGGCTCTCGATCCGGTGGCCGCGGCATCGGCTGCGCTCACCGTGAAGACGCTCATGCGATTGCCTCCGCCGCCGGAGGACGAACGGCCACCACCGCCGCCGCCGCCGCCGGCGACGCCGCCGATCGTGGAGGCGAAGCTAGAGATGCGCGTGCAGGCCGGGTTCGCGACGAGGTTCGCGCAGGGCTCGGATACCGCGATTGGCGGACGCTTCGTCGGCGCCGCGCTGGTGCGGCCGATCGGGAACGTGGGTTGGCGGTTCGGTTTGATGGGTGATGTCGGCACCCCCGACAAGATCCAACGCGCCGGCTTCGATGGCGATTGGTCCGACTGGGCGTTGCTGGCGCTCGCGAGCTGGACCCACGTGCGGCGGAAGCTCGAGATCGAGCCGTTCCTGGGCGCCGGCATCGCGCGGTCGCGGTTCTCCGGCGAGGACAACATGGGAGGTCCGCGCGACGAGCGAGAGACCCTGGCGGCGTTGCGGGTAGGGGGGTGGGTGCGGTGGCGTTTTGGCGGTACGTGGACGGTAGGTGGGGCGGTGAGCTTCGAGACCTCGCCCGGCACACCGACCTACACGAAAGCGAACAATGGTCCCGTGATCTACGAAGTTCCGTCGTTCGGGGTGTCGGTGGGGGTCGTGGTTGCCGCGGATCTCGGGCGCTAAATGATGGCCGGCGCGAATCCCTTGTGACTTTCTGGGTGATCCGGCCCACTCAACAACCGTGGGCAATGTTTCGACAGCGCGCGAGCTCGATCTGGGGCTCGCCCAGCGTGCGGCCGGCGGTGATCGCACCGCGCAGCGCGAGCTGTTTCACGCCCAGAAGAATTCCGTCCACCACACGCTGTTCCGGATCCTCGGCAACAATCGCGAGCTCGAAGATCTGGTTCAAGATTCGTTCCTCGAGATCTTCCGCGCGCTGCAGTCGTTCCGCGGCGACAGCACGCTGACCCGCTGGTGTCAGACGATCGCGACGCGAACGGCCTATCTATCGATCAGCCGGCGCAAGCCACCTTCGATCGATCTGGCGAGCGTCGAGGAAGTGTTGCCCGGCGACACCAACACGCACCGGCTCGTGCAGATGCGAGAAGCGGCGCGGCGGCTGTATGCGGCGCTCGAGCGGATCGATGGGAAGCAGCGCATCGCGTTCGCACTCGCGGTGATCGACGGCAGACCGCTGTCGGAAGTGGCGCAGCTGACCGAGAGCACCGTCGTCGCGGTCAAGACGCGCGTCTGG
>JACCYD010001172.1 GCA_013696695.1 Deltaproteobacteria bacterium
TCAGACGCCGAGGAACAGCCGGTTGCCGAAGTTCCGCTCGAGGTCCGCGGCGAAGATCTTCTGCGCGGCCGCATCGATGTCGTACGCGACGCGCTTGAACTCGAACACGCGCTCGTCGGTGTCGAAGATGGTGTAGCTGGCGCGGTTGTCGTAATCGCGCGGCTGGCCCACCGAGCCGACCGAGATGATGTAGCGGTGCTCGGGGCGGATCACGAACTTGGTGGCGACGACCTCGAACACCTCTTCACGCGTCAGCGCGAACGACTTGCAGAGGTGCGAGTGACCGATGAACGTGACCGTGCCGAGCTCGTCCCAGATGTCGAGGCAGCGCGTGGCCTGCTCGACCGAGAAGATGTACTCGAACTCCTCGAGGTTGATCGGCGAGCCGTGGCAGAACGTGACGTCGCTCTCGCGAACCTCGTAGGGGAGGTTCTTCAGCCACGACATGTTCTCTGCCGAGAGCTGGCGGGCGTGAAGGTCGAGCGCCTGGCGAGCGGCGTCGTAGTAGTACGAGTAATCCATCCGCCCGGCGACCGCAGCATCGTGATTGCCGAGGATCGTGTAGGAGGCCAGCTTGCGAATGATGTCGCAGCACTCGTTGGGCGATGCCCCGTAGCCGACGACGTCTCCGATACAGACGTACTTATCGATACGCTCGTGCTTGAACGCATCGACGACCGCGGTTAGCGCTTCGATGTTCGCGTGGACGTCGGAGAAGATGCCGATCCGCAAGCTAATCGATACTACTCCAAGTCTCTGTACAGGTGGGCGACTGCGCCCGGGATCGATCGATCACGGCTGGATGAGGTCGGACTCGTCGAGCTCGGCCTCGTCGTCGTCCTCCTCGATCAGGTCGGCTTCGTCGAGCAGCTCCATCGGCTGAGAGGCGTCGAGATCGGCCAATCCGGCGTGCCCCGCGTCGGGGACCCCCTGCTCGAGGGCCTCGAAGAAGCGCCGCGAGAACGCGCGATTGACCGTGACATCGCGCCCTGCGCCTGTCTGCGAGCCGTTCGGACCCGGCCGGACCCGGACCTGGTCGTTGGCGGCGGAGGCGTGAAAGACCAGCGCCTGCTTGGCGACGGGAGCGACCACGCTCTGCCCGCCGGCCATCGTCTCGACGGCACCTTTGCCCCCGCGGACGGCGACGTGGGCCATCGCCCAGGCGACGCGCTCCGCGAGTGCCGGGGTGGCGCCCTCACCGAGGCGGCCGTAGGTCGAGGCCAGTGGCAACAGCGCGGGCGGGCCGACCTGGCCGATCGCACGGGCGACCTCGCGCCAGATCTCGGTGGGTTCGGACATCAGCAGATCGATCACGGCCTGCGTGCCGTCCTCGGTGCGCAGCATCGCGAGGGCGAGCGCGCAGCCGTGGCGGAGGAAGCCCTTACTACTCCCGAGACCGGCCATCAGGGGCGCCTTCGCCGCATCGCCGAACTTCACGGACATGCCGAGCACGCGCACGGCTTCCGCGCGGCCCATCTTCGCGGTCGCCTTGATCACCGGTGCCGCCGCGGCGGGGTCAGCGCGATCGCAGAGCTCGAGGGCGGCGCCGAGGCGCTGCTCCTTGTCGTCGAGGCGGGCGAGCATCTCCTCGCGGCCAGAGTCGCTGTCGTGGCCTGACCTCGGCTTCACCGTGCCGCGCGCCGGGGTGCCGCCGATCGAGCCAGAGACCACCGCATTTTCCTCGGAGACAATCGCCTTGTTCGTGCCGTTGACGCGCTTCTTCTCGAGCTCGACGCCAAGCGCTCTCGCCTCCTCGGCGAGTGCCTTCTGATTGTCGACCGCGGCCTCCTCGTCGATATCGAACGCGGTGGGGTGTGACTTGAGCGTGTCGAAGCCGCGGTCGAGCTTGACGATCAGATCGCGGCGCGAGCGCGCGAGGCCTTCGCTGACGGCGACCTGTGCGAGCTCGGCGCCCATCCACAAGCCCCATGCGACGGCGCTCTCGAGCACGTGCCGGCGCAGCTCGCGCCAGCGCGGCAGCGGGAAGCCGCGCGTGCACACCAGATAGTCCTCGCGCGACGGCCGCGCGAACCGCCGTGCCATCGCGATCGCGCGCCGCAGCTGCTGGGCGGTCTCGAGCTGAGCGAGCTTGTCGTCGCGGAACTCGCTGGTATCCGGGTGGTTGATCCCGAGCAGGTCGTAGCCGGCGCCGCGCGCCAGCTCGACCGCGCGCGGATACGAGG
>JACCYD010001189.1 GCA_013696695.1 Deltaproteobacteria bacterium
CGATCGCCGAGATCGTCGAACGTCGCGGCGATCGGGATCGCGACGCGCATCTCGCCCGGACCACGCGCGAGATAGACCTCGGCCATGCCGCCGGTGCCGATCTGCTCGACGATCTCGTAGCGCCCTACCCGCGCACCTGGTGTGAAGTCGATCGTCGCCACCGGAGTCAGAGCAGATTCAGGTACGACTCGTTGAACAGCAGCGCGTTCGGATCCTGACCGAGCACATCCGCGACGGTGTCACAGACCGTGGCACCGAGCAGGCCCGGAGGAACCAGACGATCCGGGCACAGGTTCGCGAGCGTGGCGTCGAGCAACCAGCGCGCGCGCGACAGACACACCGCACCGCTGGTGTTCCAGCCGGCCTCGAACACCATGCCGAGCGGCGCGAGCAGGCCGTGCTTTTGAATTGGCCCCGGTGCCGGCAGGCGATCCCAGATGTTGACCACGGTGCCGTTCTTCGTGTGCGGCGTGCCGTCGCCGCAGTAATCGGCGCGCGCGGCGCGGGTGCACGTCCAGTGGAGATCGGAGAAGCTGGCGGCGCCGTAGCCGGTGAGCCACGGACGGTAGCCCCAGCGGTAGCACTTCGCGATCACGCCGGTGGTGCAGCCGAACGTGAACATCGTCGACGAATCATGGCGATCGCCGAGATCGTCGAACGTCGCGGCGATCGGGATCGCGACGCGGCGACCGTCGGAATCCGGACCGCACGCCGGCTGCCACGACGAGGTGTCGGCGACCCACTGCTCGATGTTGTAGAGGAACGTGTTGCCGGTGCGCGTGGGATCGTAGCTCGCGGACTCGGCGGTGACCGCGGCGATGCGGTACTCGACGACACGCGTTGCACCCGACGCATCGACGCCGTGGGCGAACAGGCGCGCGCCGGTCATCGCGGTGCCGCTCACCGTCGATCCATTCGGACGATTCGCGACGAGCTCGCCCTTCGCGACCCGTGCATTCGACAGCGGTGCGCTGGTGAGCGTCAGGCCGTCGAGAGCGAAGCCTTGCATGTTGACGCCCTGCATGTTGACGCCTTGCATGTTGACGCCCTGCATGTTGACGCCCTGCATGTTGACGCCCATCTGCTCCGTCGAGGACACCCGAACTTCGACGTCCGCGGCGCACGCCCCCAGCAACAGCACCGCCGCGATCGGTCGCATGGTCAGCATCATCTCACGGCTGGGGCCGTGAGTTGGCCGAGGCGCACAACCTGATACCGATCAAGACGTTCCGCTGAGTTGGCTCACCGGGTTCGCGGTTGACGCTGCGAGAGCTGAGCTCGGCGTTGTACCAACCGCCTCCTCGATAGACAGGCGTTTCGGGGTCCGCGACCGACCGGGTCCACTCCCACGCGTTGCCGGCCAGGTCGTCGACGCCGAAGGGACTCCGCGACCGTGGGTGGGATCCGACTTCGTCGGGACCAAATCCGAATGGATCGCGATCGTAGGTGACGTCGATGTTCGCGTCGTCTGGAGCGAGCGTGTCGCCGCTCGGGAACGTGCGGCCATCGGCACCACGCGCCGCGCGCTCCCACTCGTGCTCGTCACACAGCCGCGCGCCCGGCAGCTGCTTGGTCTGTTCTAGCCAGGCCGCATACGCGCGGGCGTCGTCGAACGAGATCGCGGTGACCGGGAACCGCGACCAGTCTTGATCCGCGCGCTTCGTTCGCTTCTCGTAGTGGAAGGGTTGCCCGAGCGCTGCGGTGTTCTTGCGCGTGGTCGGCGCGAGCACGAGCTGCCACTCTTTGGAACCGCGCTCGACCAGCTCGAGCGCGTTCTGCGTCGTGATCGAGCTTGGCGTTCGCTTGCGACGCTCGTCGATCGGTATCGCATCGAGGTACGCGATCCATTGGCCGAACGTCACCTCGTGACGCGCGATCAGGTACGCACCGGTGGTGACCTGGTGGATCGGCGGCGAGTTGAGAAAGCCGCGCCGGAGATCCGTGGGGTCGGCACTGCCGAACAGAAACCGTCCGGGCGGGATGTAGATCATGCCGGCGGGCACGTCCCCAGCACGCGGCAAGGCGACCGCGACCTTGATGGATTCGCCGTGTGCCAGCAGCACCGGCAACCGCGCTGGCGCACGCCCCGGTGCCTCGAACGCGAACACGACAAGACCTGGTCGACGCGTCACGCTCGAGGTGGTGACGAGCTCGCGCGTCGGCGCTTCGATCCACACGCGCGCATCGGCAGGCTCGACGGCAAGGTCGACCCGCGCGGCGGCGGTGAGCTGCGCTTGGTGGCGGCCATCGTCGTACGCGGCTAGGCGACCTGCGAGCTCGTCGAACTGTGCGGCATCGTGATCGAGCTCGGCACGCAGGAGGCGCGCGAACAACAGCTCGGCGAGCGATCGCCGCGTGCTCTCGCGCGACGGATCGAGGGAGAGCGCACTCTCGAAGTTGTTCGACGCTGCGCGAAACTCGCTTGCCTCGCGGGTGGCCAGCGCCTCGACCTGCGTCCAGACGTCTTCGCCTTCCGCCCACTTCTGTGCGTCGAACAAGGCGAAGGCACCCGTGCGCAAGGCATCGCGTTGCGCTGCAGTGGCTCGCGCGGCATCGAAGGCCGCGACCGCGCGACCGGTGTGCTCGCCGATCACGGCGTCGACCTGCCTTCGCGCACGCGCTCGCATCGTCACCCCGACGACCACGGCGACCGCGATCGCGAGCGCAGCGATCGCAACGCCGATCAACCGCCGACGCGCGAGCGCGCGGCGCGACGAAGTAAGGAACGTGGCCTCGAGCGGCGCCATGGTGTCGCGCTCGAAGGCCTTGGCCTCGACGAGCTGACGACGCCTCCACAGCAGATCGCGCGGGCGATCGGTGCGATCCCAGATCGCCGCAGCGTGTTCGAGCCGAACGCGCACCGCGTGATCGGCGGCGCTGCGATGACGCCAGTCCTGCAGCGTTGCCCAGCCGGAGATCAGCGCCTCGTGCGCGATCTCGTACGCGCCGTGCTGCGCGTCGTTCGCGACGACGATTCGCCCGCGAACGAGGGCCTCGAGCGCACGGCGTTCGCTCGCGCGGGCGGCGCCAGCGGACAGCAGCTCGGCCTCCGAGCGACGAGCGCGCGTGCCATCGGCGGTGACGAGGCGCAGCAGCAAGCGGCGCGCCGCATCGCGATCATCGCCATCGAGCCCGGCGAGCAAGCGATCCGCGTGACGCGTCAGCGCACCCTCGACGCCACCGAGCGCTGCGAGCGAATCGCTGCGGATCGTCTTCGCGTCGGCATCGCGCGCATCCCACAGCTCCGCGAGCGTGAACTGCAACAGCGGCAAGCCGCCGGGCGCGCGTGCGGTTTGCTCGACGAGCGCGTCGATCAGCGCCTCGGACTCGAACGTGATGCCCTTGACCGCCGCGGGACGCACGACCGCCTCGCGGATCCGCTCGCTGGTGAGCGGCCGCAGAAAGTACAGCGCGCGCCCGAGCTCCTCGCCGAGACCCGGCAACGTGGCGAGCCGCGACAAGAAATCGGAGCGCGCCGTGCCGAGCACCCGGATCGACGGTGTGTGGATGCCGAGCCCGGCAAGCGCAGTGCCCACGACCTCGGCCTCATCGCGAGCCGATTGCGTCAACAGCTCCTCGAGCTGATCGACGAACAGCAGCAGCTTGTGATCCTTGTCGCGAAGGTTCTGGCGGATCGCTCGCGCGGCCGCGTCCGGCGTGTCGTGGATCAGCGCGGCGAGTGCCGCTTCCTCGAGGCCGGAGAATCCGGCGAGCGCGACGGCGAGCGCCTGGATCGGATGGCGCCCCGGCACGACATCGACGCGCGACCAGCCTTGATCGACGAGCCACGGCAAGACTCCCGCCCGGCACAGCGATGACTTGCCGGTTCCGGAATCGCCACCGACGACGGTGATCGGATCGGCGGTGACGCGATCGACGAG
>JACCYD010001213.1 GCA_013696695.1 Deltaproteobacteria bacterium
CCGTAGTACAGCGCACCGCCGTCGATCGCGCCCTTCAGCATCGAGCCCCAGTTCTCCATGAAGGACGAGGCGCGCAAGAACGTCGACGGTACGCCGGTTGTCGCGAGCTTGGTCTCGAGCGCGTGGAGATACGCGACCGGGCCAGTCCCCGACGGCTGATCCGCGCCCACCGACGACAGCAGCACGACATGCCCCGGCTTGGCGTCGGCAACTGCGCCGGCGATCGCCTCGACCAGCTTCGCGCGCTCGGCGGGGATGCCGGTGGCAGTCCACGCGAACGGCGGCATCAGGATGTATGCGCCGGTCGCGCCCGTCAGCGCCTTGGCAAACGCTGCCCGGTCGCCAATCTCGGCGATCGCGACCTCGGCACCCTTGGCCTTCCAGGCCTCGCCCTTGGCGGCATCGCGGACGACGACGCGCACCGGCTTCCCTGCGGCGAGCAGCGTGGTGGCAGCGACCGAACCCGTGTGACCCGTGACTCCAGTGATGACGAACATGTGCGGCTCCTCGATGAGTTGTTTGCGACGCCACCAACATGAGTCGTCCGCTGACATGAACGAAATCGATTGTTTTCATTACCTGTATTCGTCATGTTTATGGCGTGCGACTGGCCGGGATCGATCTCAATCTCCTGACTTCACTCGACGCCGTGCTCGAGACCCAGAACTTGACGGTCGCCGCCAAGCGCCTCGGCCTCACGCAGCCGGCGGTCAGTCACGCCCTCAAGCGGTTGCGCGAGCTGCTCGGCGATCCGCTGCTCGTCCGCACCAAGCGCGGCATGCAGCCGACACCTCGAGCGCTCGAGCTGCGCCCCGCGGTGCGGGTTGCCCTCGCCGCCGCGGCCGCCGTGCTCCAGGCGGCGCCGGCCTTCGACCCCGCGGTCTCGCAGCGCACCTTCGCGATCTCGCTGCCCGATCAGGCCGCGTTCCAGATCCTCCCCGCCCTCGCGAACCTCCTCGTCGATGCACCGGGGATCCGGATCGACGTGCGCCCCGCGCAAAACGATCGCACGACCGAAGCGCTCGCTTCCGATCTCGATCTCGCGATCGGCGTCTACCGCGACGCCCCCGCCGGCGTGCGCGATGACGTGCTGTGGAAAGAAGACTTCGCGTGCGTCGTCCGTCGCGGTAGCCCCGCCGCACGCGGTCCGTGGGATCTCGCGCGCTATCTCTCGCTCCGCCACCTGCTGATCGCGCCACGCGGCGTGCCCGGCAGCCCGCTCGACGACCAGCTCGCGCGCAAAGGTCACACCCGCACGATCGCGATGATGGTCCCGCACTTCCTCGTTGCACCGCATGTCGTCGCCGCCACCGATCTGGTGTGGACGGCGCCGGCCCGGCTCGCGAAAGCATTCGCGGAGCAGATTCCGCTGACCATCCGCGACGTGCCGTTCGCGCTCGAAGGCTTCACCATCACGATGCGGTGGCACGTGCGGCTCGACCGCGATCCCGGCCTCGCCTGGTTACGCGAGACGCTGCGTTCGATCGCGCCTTGAGAGAAGGGTCAGGGCCACTGAGCGGTCGGCGTCGTCGGCGCCGCGAGCGCGATGTGCTGGAACCGGAACAATCGGTCGCGCTGGTAATCGCCGACCATCTCGAGCGCCAGCTCGTTGAAATCGAGCACGCGCACCCAGCGGAACCCGCACTCCGACAACAACGGTAGCGGATCGTCGGTGCCGTACTGGATCGGCTCCCCGAGCTCCCCGACAAACCCGCGCGTCTCGCGATCCTGCTCCGACAGGCTCTGGCCCGTGGCGAACCGCTTGCCGACGAAGTCGAACGCGACCAACGAGCGCGGATCGAGGGCCGTCGCCAGCCGCGTCGCGGTGGCACGCACGGCCGCCTCGGTGAGGTACGGCACGACGCCTTCCCACACGACCAGCGCGGGCTCGCGCGTCGAGAAGCCGCTCGCGATCAGCCGCTCGATCGGATCCTCGCGCTCGAAGTTGCAGCTCGCGTAGATCGCGGAGTCGACCGGGTACCCGGCAAGCGTTGCCAGCTTGTCGCGCTTCGCGGCCTGGGTGGCCGGGTGATCGACCTCGAAGAACTGCACGCCAGCGCGCGGCAGACGAGCGGCACGCGTGTCGTAGCCCGCACCGAGGATCACGACCTGGCGGATATCGAGGCGATCGACCGCGGTCGACACCAGCCGATCGAGGTAGGCGACCCGCAATGCCAGCCACAGCTCCATCGGAGGGAATCTTGGATCGAGGGCCTTCGCGATCGCATGGCCTTCCTCGCCCGCGATGGCATCAGCCCACGGATCGACGAACAAAGGTTGCTTCCACTTGCTGGCACGCGCGCGGTACGCACACACCATCAGGGCCGTCTTGGACGCTGCGCTCGTGACATCCACGGCGGCTTGATATCACAAGCCGTCTTACAGCCGCGTTACGATGCGGTGTGGACGAGCTCGGCGCCGGTCGGTACCAGCTGGTGCGCATGCGCCGAGGT
>JACCYD010001221.1 GCA_013696695.1 Deltaproteobacteria bacterium
GCGCCTGGGCTTCGCGCTCGGTGAAGTCCGCGACCGCGGCTGCGAGCCCGGGATGGCGGATCCAGTGCGCCGAGTAGGTCGGCGCCGGCTCGAAGCCGCGCAACAGCTTGTGCTCGCCTTGTGCGCCGGCCTCGAATAGCGGGAGCTTCCTCTCGATGCAGCGCTCGATGCCGGCGTAGTACGCGGTCTCGAAGTGGAGCAGATCGACATGCGCGATCGCGCCCCAGTAGCGACCGTACAGCGCGCGATCGGTCTCCAAGAACAATGCCCCGGCGATCCGCTTGCCGGCCGCTGTGACCTCGACGACGCGCATCGCTTCCGGCAACGTCTCCGCGAGGCGATGGAAGAAGCCAGGCCGCAGGTAATCGCGACCGCCGTGTTGATCGGTGGTGCTGCGATAGAACCGATCGAGATCGTCGAGCTGCAGCTTGGTCATCTCGCCACCCGCGACCCACGCGAGTGAATCGATCGCGGCGCGCGCCTTCTGCCGCTCCTTGCGAAGCTGCTTGCGCTTGCGACTCTTGAGCGCACCGAGGAAGTCGTCGAACGAGGCGTAGTCGCGGTTGTGCCAGTGGAACTGCATGCTCGCACGCGGGAAGAAGCCGGCCTCGGCGAGCACGGCCTGCTCCTCGGCGGTGCAGAACAGCCAGTGGATCGAGCTGCAGTTGGTCTCGTCGGCGAGGCCGCGCACCCCCGCGATCAGCACCGCGCGGATCACCGCCGCGTCGCAACCCGACGCGAGCAACATGCGTGGACCGGTCGCCGGCGTCTGCGGCGCTGCGATCACGAGCTTCGGGTAGTAGTCGAGGCCGGAGCGCTCCGCGGCGCTCGCCCAGCCCCAATCGAAGATGTACTCGCCGTAGCTGTGCGACTTGACGTACGCCGGCACGGCCCCTACCAGCTGGCCTGCCCGCTCGGCCAGGAGATAGATGCCAAGCCAGCCGGACCGTTTACGAGTGCTCGACCGGGCCAACACGGACCCGCCGAGGTGCTTCGCGCTGTCGATCGACCCCGAATCTTCGAGGGCTTGCAGGAAACCATGGCGCAAGAACGGAGATGGCCCGTGATCGAGCGCATCCCATGCCGTGGCATCGACGTCGGAGATGGATCCGACGGCGCGCAACGTTATGTTCGTGCTAGAAGGACCCAAGGTTTACGCAACATGACACTCGACCCCGCTACCAAAAAGAAGATCGACGACCTCGTCGCAAGTGACACCGTGGTGCTGTTCATGAAGGGCTCGAAGAGCTTCCCGCAGTGCGGGTTCTCTGCGTCCGTCGTGAACATTCTGAACACCATGGTGCCCAAGTTCACCACCGTCAACATCCTCAGCGATGCAGACGTTCGCACTGGGATGAAGGAGTACTCGGACTGGCCGACGTTCCCTCAGCTCTTCATCAAGGGTGAGTTCGTCGGCGGCGCCGACATCGTTCGCCAGATGCACGAGAGCGGCGAGCTCGAGAAGAAGCTCGGCGGCCTGGTCGCACCCGCGAAGGCCCCGTCGTTGACAGTCACGCCGCGTGCGGCGAAGGAGCTGTCCGAGGCGCTCAAGGAAGGTGGAGCCGGCGATGTCATTCACCTGACGATCACGGCGACCTGGGATCACCAGCTCGATCTCGGCCCGAAAGAGGCGAGCCACCTCACGCTGGAGACCAACGGCGTCACCGTCCAGCTCGATCGCGCCAGCGCCCAGAAGGCCGAAGGCGTGGTGGTCGATTTCATCGAGGCCGGCGGGGAGTCGGGCTTCAAGATCGACAACCCGAACCGGCCGCCGATGGTGAAGCAGGTCGGTCCGAAGGAGCTCAAGGCGCTCCTCGACAGCGGCAAGATCAAGGCGTTCTACGACGTGCGCCCCGAGAAGGAGCGCGCGCTCGCGAAGATCGCGAACGCCGAGATGTTCGACGACAAGACGATGGCTACCGCCGAGCAGCTCCCGAAGGACGCCGGCATCGCGTTCCACTGCCACAGCGGTGGCCGCAGCCGCGCCGCGGCCGAGCACTTCGTGAAGCTCGGGTTCACGAACGTCTACAACCTCGCCGGTGGCATCACCGCGTGGTCGAACGAAGTCGATCCGTCGATCCCGAAGTACTGATCACACATCGATCCCGATCCTTTTTGGGGTTGAACGAGGTCGCGACCAGGAGCACGACTGAGCCGCTTGGATCGATTTCCGTCCGCAGCGCCTCGAGGGAGCCCGTTTGCGGGCGAGGGAGAGGCGCAAGGATGGAAATCTCCTTGCGGCGAAAGAGTCCCTTTGGGATGGTCCGCGGCCTCATGCGCGTTTCGGCCCTCGTCTTCGTGATCGCGGCATGCGGCGGTAAGTCCCAGACGCCCGACGCGCCCGATGCGGCGCTGACGCCGACGCCGAACCTCACGCGCGAGATCGTCGACACCTCGCTGGCGTTCGACGTCACCGCCTTGACGGCGACCGCGACGATCACGTTCGGACCGAGCGCCGATCCGGGCGCCACCCTCGAGGTCGGTGACCTCGAGATCCAGTCGGTCAAGGTCGATGCCACCGAGGTCACGTTCGCCGTTGCCGCGGGTAAAGCGGACCTCGGCCTACCCGCGAGCGATCAGCCGCTGCCGGTGACGTTCACCTACGCGTACAAGGTGCACACCGGGTTCTCGGGCGCCGTGCCGGCGTTCACGTTCTTGTGGCCGTACTACTGCGGCAACTTGTTTCCGTGTCATTCGGATCCGTCCGACGGCACGACGTTCACCCTCGCGCTGTCGGGCGTGCCCGACGGCAAGACCGCGGTGTTCGCCGATGCGATCGCGATGGAAGCACCGTCGTATCAAGTGGCGTGGGCGATCGGCGATTACGTCGAGACGTCCTTCGGCACCACCGCCGCCGGCACCGAGATCGCGTTGTGGCATCCCCCGGCGGAAGCGAACAACGCCGCGCTCGGCGGCGCGAATCTCAAGGCGGTATTCGAGTGGCTCGAGACCACGATCGGCCCGTATCGCTTCGGCACCAAGGTGGGCGGTGTGTCGATCGCGTGGCCCGCCGGCGCGTTCGGCGGGATGGAGCATCATCCGCGCTGGCACGTCGCGAAGGGCTCGTTCCAGAGCGAGGAGACCCAGGCGCACGAGGCGGCGCATGGCTGGTACGGCGACGGGATCCGGATCGCGTGCTGGGAAGACTTCGTGCTCTCCGAGGGCACGGTCACCTATCTCGCGGGTCGCGCACTCGAGGTCGTCGCGCCCACCGTCGGTGCGCAGGTCTGGCAGGGCTACACGAACGAGCTCGCCAACCTCTCGGGCAGCGCGAAGGTGTGGCCGGAGGGCTGCAACGCGATCGACATCCTGAAGGACGACCTCTACCAGAACGCACCGTACATCCGCGGCGCGTTCTTTTATCGCGCCGTCGCGGACAAGGTCGGCGCCGACAAGGTCGATCAAGCGCTGGCCGCGTTCTACGCCGCGCATGGCGGCAAGGCGGCGCGGATGACGGACATGCTCGCGACGATCCAGAGCGTCACCGGCTACGACGCGACGGCGTGCGCGAACAGCTGGCTGCGCTCGACGACGAAGCCCGCGCCGGGCCCGTGTCCCTGATCAGGGAAGCCGCGGAGCGTTGAGCTGCTTGCCCCCGACCGAGAAGATGAGCCCCTTCACGGTCTCCCCCTCGACGACGAACTTCGCGCCCGCCGATAGATCTTCGATCCAGAACCCGCGATCGCCGTACGCCGCCATCCGATGGCGCGGCTCGCCCGGCCCCTCGAGGTAGAGGCGCTTGCCCGCGATCACCACCATCAGCGTCGTGCCGCCGAAGTCGTAGTTGCCCGCGTAGCTCGCCAGCTGCGCCGGGGTCGGTGCCGGAGCTGGCGGCTTCGCGGTGCCGTCCATCACCTCGAACATGATCGGGCCGAGGAAATCGACCAGCGTGGTCGAGGTCGACGCCAGCACGACGACGCCGCGCCGCGTCTTCGGATCGAAGGCCATGTACGTCCGGAATCCGCTGGTGCGGCCGTCGTACCAGCGGCGACCGGCGGCATCGATCATCCAGCCGAGCGCTTCGTTGTCGCTCGAGCGATCGAGCTGCGCTTCTTGCGACAGCCGCATCTGCGGGCGCAGCGTGCCGCGACTGCCGGCGGCCGCGTCGAGCTCGGCATCGAGCAGCTTGATGCAGTCGCGTGCCGACGACATCAGTGCGCCGGCAGCGGAGAGCGCCCCCCACGTCCACCGCGGCGCGGCGCCGAGATCGTCGTCGGTCCCGATCACCTTTCGAGAGGTCGTACCGGGCGGCAGGGTGAAGAAGGTGTCGCGCAGCCCGAGCGGATCGAGGATGCGCTTCTGAAGCGCGACCGCGTAGCCGCCGCCGATCTTGCGACCGAGCGCGAACCCGAGCAGGCCGGTGCCGTAGTCGCTGGCGGCGATCTCGGTCCCCGGCGCGGTGACGAGCTGCGTGGTGACGAGATCCTGGTACAGCGCGTCCTCGGTGTAGTTGGCGAACGGATCCGGCGGCGACTTGCGCGAGGTCAAGCTCGCTGGATGGCGAGGCAACCCCGACGAGTGCAGCGCGAGGTGCTTTGCCGTGATCGCCGTTCCATCCTTGGTCGGGATCGTCACCCCGGGAGGCATCAGATCGGAGATCGGCGCGTCGAGCTCGACCTCCTTGCGCTGGAGGGCCTCGGCGAGCAGCAGCCCGGTATAGACCTTCGTGAGGGTGCCCAGCTCGAACAAGGTCCGACCGTCCGGCGGCTTGCCGCCCGGCCCGCGGCCGAAGCCGTAGATCTCAGTTCTTCCGGCATTGTAGAGGCCGATCACGACCCCGGAGACCAGCTCACCCTCGATGAACGGCCGCAGCTGCGCGGCGACCGCGGCGCGGTGAGGCCCCTCCGGATCGATGTCTCCTGGTTGCGGTTTGGGCGTCACCGGTGTCGGCGAACCACAGGCGACCACCCCGATCACGAGCCACACACGGAACATCCCAGGAGAATACCGCGTGCACGGGACGCGCACGCAGGTGCGAGTCGGGTTCTCTCCCGCTGCGAGTAGGTGCCAAGAGTACGATGTCGAGCCCGAAGCAAGACATGAGAAGCTGTCCGGCATGCGAGCAGTCCCGGTCGTCCTGGCCCTCAGCCTGTTTCCCTCGTTTGTCGGCGCGGAGAATAACGACTCCGAGCCTGCACCGACCAACCTGGAGCCCCGCTCTACCGAGGTCATCGGCGGCACGGCCGCTCCGCTCGGCAAGTGGCCCGACACGGCCGCGGTGTTTTTCGGAAGCCAGCAAGGCTGCACCGGCACGCTGATCGCCCCGACGGTCGCGCTCACCGCCGGTCACTGCAACGACTCGAGCCTCACCAAGATTCTGGTCGGCACCAACTCGCTGAACCGCGTGGCGGATGGCGAGACGCTTCAGGTGATGAAGCGCGTCGAGCTTCGCGAAAACGACACCACGGTGCTCGTGCTCGCGACGCCTTCGAAGTTCGCGCCTCGCGCGCTCGGCACCGGCTGGGCCAAGTTCGACATCAAGAACGGCGCTCGGGTGCAGGT